>NZ_JBFUEB010000024.1:0-66774 GCF_056404395.1 Rhizobacter sp. P2_D12
GCCCGGGTGTGCGACACATGGTGAGCGATCGCCTCGCGCAGCCGCGGGTCGCCTTGCGGATCGCTGCCGGCGCCGTTCGTGCGGGCGGCCTGGCGCCATTCGCGCGACGCGAGGCGGCGCCACACGTCGAACGGGAAGCGGCGCTGGTCCGGGTAGCCGGCGCGAAAGTCGTAGCGCATCGGCGCTGCGGCGGCGGGCCGGGTGGCGAGCCCGTGCCACGGCGCGGCGAGCTTGCGCACCAGCGTCTCGTTCGATGCGGCCGGGGCGGCGCGCTGGCGTGCCGCGACGTAGGTGCCCGAGCCGTGGCGGCCCACGACGTAGCCCTCGGCCAGCAGGAGGTCGTAGGCCCCCGAGGCGGTGCTGCGCGAGACACCCGTGAGCAGTGCCAGCGCGCGGGTGGCCGGCAGCCGCAGGCCGGGTGCAAGGCGGCCATCGAGAATCGCGGCGCGCAGCTGGTGGTGCAGGGCGCGCAGCACGTCGCCCGTGCCACGTGCCGGAAGATCCAGGGCGAGGTCGAAAAGTGGCTTGTTCAAAATGCAGGAAAGTGGATCTTGGAAGAGACCACATTGAAAGAGATCCTGCAGGCACTGACAAGCCATTCCTGCGGAGATCGCCATGCACCACCCCATCTGCGCCACCTGTGGAACCCAGTTCGCGCTCGCCACGACGCCGCCCGACCACTGCCCGGTCTGCGAGGACGAACGCCAGTACGTCGGCTGGAAGGGCCAGCGCTGGACCTCGCACGAGGCGCTTGCGGCCGCGCACACCCTGCGCCTCGAGGACGACGGCGGGGTGCTGGGGATCGGGCTGTCGCCCGACTTCGCGATCAACCAGCGCGCGATGCTGCTGCCCACCGATGCCGGCAACGTGTTGTGGGAATGCCTGAGCGTGGTCACGGACGAGGCGTTGGCCGCCTTGGAGGCGCGCGGCGGCGTCGACCTGATCGCGATCTCGCACCCGCACTTCTACGCCTCGATGGTGCAATGGAGCGATGCGCTGGGCGGCGTGCCCATCCTGCTGCACGAGGCCGACCGAGAGTGGGTCTTCAGGCCTTCGCCGCGCGTGCGCTTCTGGCAGGGCGACAAGCATCCGTTGTCCGCCGGCGTCACGCTGCTGCGCTGCGGTGGGCACTTCCCCGGCAGCACCGCGCTGCACTGGAAGGACGGCCCGCGCGCAGGCGGTGCGCTCTTCCCCGGCGACGCGCTGCAGGTCGTGCAGGATCGCCGCCACGTGTCCTTCATGTACAGCTATCCGAACCTGATCCCGATGAAGCCGGCCGAGGTGCAGCGCATGCGCTCGCTGGTGTCGCGCTTCGACTTCGAGGATGTGTTCGGCTACACCTGGGGGCGCAACATCATCGGCGGTGGCAAGGCGGCAGTGCTGGCGTCGTTCGATCGCTACTTCGAAGCGGTCGCAGCGTGAGGGGTTGACGATGTCGTAAAGACTCTTTACAGTCCGCCTCCTCTGCTCATCGACCACCACTTTCCAGGACGCTTCAACGTGATCTCCCCGCACATCAAGACAGCCAACCGATCCCTGAACGGGTTGATGGCACTCGTGCTGGTGATGGCCACGGCGCAGACGTGCCGTGGTTGTGCGATTGTCCTGAGCCTGCCGACGAGCTATTGGCTTGATCGGAACGAGGACCACATGCATCCGGGAAAGGGCAGCGCAACGACCTAGTCGAAGCACCCTTCAAACTCTGTTCGCAGAGGCCCGGATTCCGAAAGGAGCCGGGCCTCTTTCATTTTGCAGATCGTTTCGCAACTGCTCCGTTAACTCAGTGGCCAGAGTGCCGGCCTGTCTAGTCGGAAGCCGCGGGTTCGAATCCCGCACGGGGCGCCATCACGGGAGATTTTCTATCGCAGAACCTCGTTAGCTCAGTTGGACCAAGAGCGCCAGCCTACGAAGCCGGAGGTCGCACGTTCGAATCGTGCACGAGGTACCAATTCTCTCGACGTAGCCAAGTGGCCGAAGGCATCTGGTTGCAACCCAGACGGCGAAAGCCCGCATCCGTTCGAATCGGATCGTCGAGTCCAGATCCAGTCAGTTTTCAGCTCGGTGTGGCGCAGATGGCAGCGCGCGTGATTTGGGATCACGAGGCCGCAGGTTCGAGTCCTGCCTCCGAGACCAGGCAACCCCCTCGTGGCGGAATAGGCAGACGCACCGGTTTCAGAAGCCGGCGCCCGCAGGGCGTGTCCGTTCGACTCGGACCGAGGGGACCAATCATCAACCGGCAAGGAGGTGTGACATGAAACCGATCGATGAAGACGACGTGTGCTTTCGAGGTCACGAGCAAACGGCGCAAGGGCTTCCCGTCCGAGACGGGCGTCAAGCGCGGTGACCGCGTGGTGCACGGCAGGAAGGAACTGGTCGAGAAACTCGGCCGCAACGACCCGTGCCCGTGCGGCTCCGCGAGGTCGTTTCAAGCACTGCTGCATGCGCAGCGGCTGCTTTTGACGGCGCCAACCGCGATCACTACCAGCGCTGAGCGATCGGCGCTGGTGTCAACCAGGAGAGCTGCCCGAGTGGGAAGGGGCTGGCTTGCTAAGCCAAGGCCGGCGACTGCGTCGCCGCGGGCGTTCGATCCGCCCGCTCTCCGCCACCGGCGCGGCGCATGCGCAGTTCCTCGACCGGGTCGCGTTGCTACGGTGTTGCGCTGCGCCTACCGCAACTGCCGCCGCTACATCCTGCTGCGCAACCCGTGGGGCAGCACCGAGGCCACCGTCGGCGCGCTGGACTCCACCGTGGAGATCGGCACCTTCAAGAAGTACTTCGCCGGGTTCGGCGTGGTGAGTTGAGCCGGCGGGTCATTCGAGGTTCTGCACCTGCTCGCGCAGCTGCTCGATCGCCACCTTCATCTCCACCGAGATGTTGGTCAGCTCCAGCGTCGAGGCCTTCGACCCCAGCGTGTTGGCCTCGCGCAGCAGCTCCTGGATCAGGAAGTCGAGCCGCTTGCCGACCTCGCCGCCGGCCTTCAGCAGGCGGGCGATCTCCTCCAGGTGGGCACGCAGCCGGGCCAGTTCCTCGGCCACGTCGATGCGGATTGCATACGCGGCCGCCTCGTTCAGCGCCCGGTCCTGCAGCGCCTCGCGCGCGATGCTCTGGCCGGCGCCGGTCACGTCCAGCGCCTCCTGCCAACGCTCGACGAACTTCTGCTGCTGGCGCTGCACCGCGGCCGGCACCAGCGGTTCGGCCTGGGCGGCCAGTTCGCGCAGGCGCTTCACCCGCTCCATCAGCACGTCCACCAGCCTGGCGCCCTCGCGCTCGCGCGCCTCGGCCAGCCCGTCGATGCAGCGGCGCGCGGCGTCCAGCGCCACCTCGTCCAGCTGCTCGGCGGCCGAGCCGGTCTTGCACCACTGCAGCACTTCGTGCACCGACAGCGGCTGCGCCTTCGGCAGCCAGCTCTGCACGGTGTTCTCGATGCGGCTCAGCTTGTTCAACTGGTCCGGCTGCGGCTGCGGCCACGCCGATTCGGTCTCGCGGTGGGTGTTCAGCCGCAGTTCGATCTTGCCGCGCCGGAAACGCTTGGTGATCAGCTCGCGCAGCACCGGCTCCAGCGACCGGAACTCATCCGGCAGCCGCATCCCCAGATCCAGGAAGCGGTTGTTGACGGAGCGCAGCTCGACCATCACGCTCGCCTGCCCCCCCACCGCCGGCCGGGGGGTGGAACCATCCGCCGACACCGTGCTATCTGTGGCGGATTGCGCCCCGGAGGTGGCGCTTGCGTACCCGGTCATGCTGTAGACTGGCATTCAATTTATCGCATTGCAAAATTCGATTATGTCAAAGCCCAAACCTGCTCCGTTGCCATCCGGCACCGTGGTCGGCGGCTACCAGGTGATCAAGAAGCTGGCGGCGGGTGGCTTTGGCGTCGTGTACCTCGCCGAAGACTCCGACCGGCACCTGGTGGCCGTCAAGGAATACCTGCCGTCCTCGCTGGCCGAACGTGCCCCGGGTGAACTGACGCCGCGCGTCAAGCCCGAGAAGCAGCCGCTGTACCGCCTGGGCCTGAAGAGCTTCTTCGAAGAAGGCCGTTCACTCGCGCAGATCAGCCACCCGAGCGTGGTCAGCGTGCTGAACTTCTTCCGCGAGAACGAAACCGTCTACATGGTGATGAACTACCTGCAGGGCGACACGCTGCAGGATTTCATCGTCACCGCCCGCGACCTGAAGCGCGACAAGGTGTTTCGCGAGTCCACCATCCGCAGCCTGTTCGACGAGATCCTGCGCGGCCTGCGCATCGTGCACCAGCACAAGATGCTGCACCTGGACATCAAGCCGGCCAACATCTTCATCACCAACGAGAACAAGGCGGTGCTGCTCGATTTCGGCGCGGCGCGCGAGGTGCTGAGCAAGGAAGGCAACTTCATCCGCCCGATGTACACCCCCGGCTTCGCCGCGCCCGAGATGTACCGCCGCGACGGCACGCTCGGCCCCTGGACCGACATCTACGCGATCGGCGCCTGCATCTACGCGTGCATGCAGGGCTATCCCCCCAACGACTCCCCGCAACGCATCGAGAAAGACCGCCTCGCGCTGTCGCTCTCGCGCCTGCGCAACGTCTATTCCGACAACCTGATCGAAGTGACCGAGTGGTGCATGTCTCTGGATCCGCTGTCCCGTCCCCAGAGTGTTTTCGCGCTGCAGAAGGAACTGGCGCGCGAGACCGAACGGCGCTATACCAAGCTCAGCTTCAGCGAACGCCTGAAGCTGCAGCTTGAAAACCTCACGACCGGCGCGAAGGGCTGAGGTCATGCGATTCACTGTGTACCAGGTCAGCCGCAAGGGCGGACGCGAGAAGAACGAAGACCGCATGGGCTATTGCTACACGCGGGATTCGGGCCTGTTCGCGCTCGCCGACGGCATGGGCGGCCACCCCGAAGGCGAGGTCGCCTCGCAGCTCGCGTTGCAGACGCTGGCCGCGATGTACCAGCGCGATGCCAAGCCGACGCTGAAGGAGCCGATGCGCTTCCTGCACGAAGCCATCATCGCCGGCCACCACCAATTGCTGCGCTACGCCACGCAGAAGGCGCTGATCGACACGCCGCGCACCACGGTCGTGGCCTGCGTGCTGCAGGGCAACAACGCCTACTGGGCGCACTGCGGCGATTCGCGCCTGTACCTGGTCCGCGGCGACAAGCTGGTGGCGCGCACCCGCGATCATTCCTACTCCGAGCTGCAAGAGACGCTGAGCCACGTCGTGCCGATGGGCGAGCGCTTCAACCGCAACGTGCTGTTCACCTGCCTGGGCAGCCCCGGCAAGCCGGTGGTCGACACCGTCGGTCCGCTGGTGCTGCAAAGCGGCGACCGGCTGCTGCTGTGCTCCGACGGCCTGTGGGGCACCGTCAGCGATGCGGTCATCACCGAGCAGCTGGCGCAGCGCACGCTGGCCGATGCGGTGCCCGAGCTGGTCGAGCAGGCCTTGCGCAACGGCGGTGCCAAGAGCGACAACGTCACGGTGCTCGCCGTCGAATGGGAATCGGCCGAAGACAACGACAGCAACGGCGGCATCTCCACCGACACGCTGGGCGAAGAGGTCTTCGCGTCGACGATCCAGGCCAGCGTGCTGGGCCAGGAAGCGCCCGATGAACTCGACGATGCCGAGATCGAGCGCTCGATCAAGGAAATCAACGAGGCGATCCGCCGCTCGTCGCAGAAAAAGCCCTGACGGGCCGCCCGGCTGCTCCGGGCGTAAGCTTCGTCTCCGACCCCCCGAGTCCGCTCGCGCCCGCCGCGATGCGGACTTTGTCTTTCACCGAACCGATCGATCCCGCCCATGAGCTTCACCCGCACCCAAGGCCGCGCCGCCGATGCCCTGCGCCCGGTCAGCATCCGCCGCCATTTCACGAAGCACGCCGAGGGCTCGGTGCTGGTCTCGTTCGGCGACACCCAGGTGCTGTGCACGGCCTCCGTCGAAGAGAAGGTGCCGCCGCACAAGCGCGGCAGCGGCGAGGGCTGGGTGACGGCCGAGTACGGCATGCTGCCGCGCGCCACCCACACCCGCGGCGACCGCGAGGCCGCGCGCGGCAAGCAGAGCGGCCGCACGCAGGAGATCCAGCGCCTGATCGGCCGCTCGCTGCGCTGCGTGTTCGACCTGAAGAAGCTCGGCGAGCGCAGCATCCACCTCGACTGCGACGTGATCCAGGCCGACGGCGGCACGCGCACCGCGGCGATCACCGGCGCCTACGTGGCGGCGCACGACGCCGTCAGCTGGCTGCAGCGCCAGGGCCTGCTCACCGCATCGCCGATCCGCGACGCGGTGGCGGCGATCTCGGTGGGAATCGTCGACGGCGTGCCGCTGCTCGACCTGGAATACGTCGAGGATGCCGCCTGCGACACCGACATGAACGTCGTGATGACCGCCGCCGGCGGCTTCGTCGAGGTGCAGGGCACGGCCGAAGGCGTCGCCTTCTCGCGCGACGAGATGAACGCGCTGCTCGGCCTGGCCGACAAGGGCATCCGCGAACTGGTGGCGGCGCAGCAGGCCGCGCTGGCGGGCTGAGCGCGATGAGGCTGGTCCTCGCGTCGAACAACGCGAAGAAGCTGGTCGAGCTGCAGGCGCTGTTCTCGGCGCTGCCGCTGCAGCTGGTCACGCAGGGCTCGCTCGGCATCCCGGAAGCCGAGGAGCCGCACGTCACCTTCGTCGAGAACGCGCTGGCCAAGGCCCGCCATGCGGCGCAGGCGGCCGGCGGCGCGGCCATCGCCGACGACTCCGGGCTGTGCGTGGACGCGCTCGGCGGTGCGCCGGGCGTGCTGTCGGCCCGCTACGCGACGCTGTTCGGCCAGCCGAAGAGCGATGACGACAACAACCGCGTGCTGCTCGACCGGATGGCCGGCCACGGCGACCGTCGTGCCCGCTTCGTCAGCGCGCTGGTCGCGCTGCGCAGCGCCGACGACCCCGAGCCGCTGATCGCCTTCGGCCGCTGGGACGGCGAGCTGCTGCGCGATACGCTGGGCGACGGCGGCTTCGGCTACGACCCGCTGCTCTTCATCCCGGCGCTCGGCTGTTCGGTGGCGCAGCTCGACGCGGCGCGCAAGAACCAGCACAGCCACCGCGCCATCGCGTCGCGCCAGATGCTGGCGCTGATGCGCGAGGTGTGGCGCCTTGGCTGACACCATCCCGATCGCGCCCGGCTCCGTCCCGGGCGAGCCGGCGGCCGACATGGTGGCTCGCTACATGCGCCCGGGCACGCTGCAGCTGCCGGCGYTGCCGCCGCTGTCGCTGTACGTGCACYKGCCMTGGTGCSTGCGCAARTGYCCGTAYTGCGATTTCAAYTCGCACGAGAAGGCCGACACGCTGCCCGAGGCACGCTACCTCGACGCGTTGCGCGCCGACCTGGAAGCCGCGCTGCCCTTCGTCTGGGGCCGGCGCGTGCAGAGCATCTTCATCGGCGGCGGCACGCCCAGCCTGTTCACGCCGGCCAGCATCGACCAGCTGGTCACCGACATCCGCGCGCGCCTTCCGCTGGAGGCCGGCTGCGAGATCACGCTCGAGGCCAACCCCGGCACCTTCGAGCGCGACCGCTTCCGCGGCTACCGCGCGGCCGGCATCACGCGCCTGTCGATCGGCGTGCAGAGCTTCGACGACGACAAGCTGCGCGCGCTGGGCCGCGTGCACGATGCGGCGCAGGCGCGCGCCGCCGTCGCCGAGGCGCGCGAGGCCTTCGACACCTTCAAYCTCGACCTGATGTACGCGCTGCCGGGCCAGACGCTCGAGCAGTTCGATGCCGACCTGCAGCAGGCGCTCGACTTCAAGCCGCCGCACCTGTCGATCTATCACCTGACGATCGAGCCCAACACCTTCTTCGCGAAGCACCCGCCGGCCATCCCCGACGACGACCTGGCCTTCGACATGCTGGACCGCATCGTTGAGCGCACCACGGCGCGCGGCCTGGCGCGCTACGAGGTGTCGGCCTTCGCGCAGCCCGGCCACCGCTGCGTGCACAACCAGAACTACTGGCAGTTCGGTGACTACCTCGGCATCGGTGCCGGGGCGCACAGCAAGCTGAGCTTCCCGCACCGGGTGGTGCGGCAGGTCCGCTTCCGCGACCCGGCGAAGTACATGGCGCAGGCGCTGGCCGGCGCGGCGATCTCGCAGGACGAGGAGGTCGCGCGCAAGCAGCTGCCGTTCGAGTACATGCTGAACGCGCTGCGGCTGGTCGACGGCTTCGAGCTGGTGCGTTTCACCGAACGCACCGGCATGCCGCTGAACGCGATCCGCGAGCCGCTGGCCAAGGCCACCGCGCAGGGCCTGGTCGAGCAGGATGGCGGCTGGGTGCGGCCGACCGCGCGCGGCATGGATTTCCTCAGCGACCTGCAGTCGCTGTTCCTGGTGACGTGACGACCCCTCGCCCGGGGGATGCGGGCCGCGCGTTCAACAAGGCCGCAGCCCGGATGCCAATCCGGGGTTTGTCCGACACATCCCGGATTGGCATCCGGGCTACATGCGCACCGGCAGGGGCGGGTGCTTGACCAGGTCCTGGGACGTGGCCAGTTCCTCGCGCAACCATTCGCGCAGGGCCACCAGCGGCGGCCAGTCCTTCAGGTCCGGCGGGTAGGTCAGCCAGTAGGCATACGCCTCGTCGTCCGGCAAGGCCAGCGGCGACAGGCGCACCAGCTTGCCCTCGCACATCGCATCGGCGGCCAGCAGTTCGCGCGCCAGCGCCAGGCCCAGGTCCTGCTCGGCGGCCTGCAACATCAGCCCGGCGTCGTTGAAGGCGGCCACCGGGTTCACGCGCACCCGCAGCCCGGCCAGTTCGAACCAGCGCGACCACAGGCTGCCGCTGCCCAGCAGCGGCTCGTCGGCCAATGCCTTCGCATCGCGCCCCTTGAGCCGGTGCGCGGCATTCGGCGAGCCGAGCGCGATCAGCGGCGAATCGATCAGCCGCTCGCTGGCCAGGCCCTTCCACTCGCCGCCGCCCTGGCGCAGCGCGGCATGGAAGCCCTCGCGCTTCAGGTCCACCAGCTGCTGCGACGCGAACAGCTCGATCGCGATGTGCGGGTTGCGCACGCGCCAGCGCGCCATGCGCGGCAGCAGCCAGCGCTGCGCGAACGACGGCAGCAGCGTGACGCGGATGCGGTGCGCGGTGCCCGAGGCCGCCGCCGCGGCGGCTCGCATGCCGTCGTCCAGCTGCGCCAGCGCCGGCTCCACCGCGCGCAGCAGCGCCGCGCCGGCGGCGTTCAGCGCGATGCGCCGGCCGCGCCGGTCGAACAGCTCGAAGCCCAGCTGCTCCTCCAGCAGCTTGATCTGCTGGCTCACGGCGCTGTGCGTCAGGCTCAGTTCATCGGCCGCGGCGCGCAGGTTTTCCAGGCGGCCGACGGCGCGGAAAGCGGGCAGGGTGTTCAGTGGAAGGCGTGCCATGCTGTTCAGCATAACTGACCAGCGAGTCCTGAACAATTCGATTCCTTCCCAGGGGGAGGCCTCCTATGCTTACCAGCACTCGAAGACAAAGGAAGCCACCACCATGACGACCCACCAGTTCCAGCCGCGTCTTTCGCTGTCCCGCCCGGGGCCCTTGCGCGTGGTCGACCGCCTGCTGGCGGTGGCGCGTGCCGGGTGGGACGGATGGACGGCCCGGCGACGCCGCGCGCATCAGTTCGACGCGGTCATGGACTTGAGCCCGAGCACCTTGAAGGACATCGGCGCGCCGGACTGGCTGGTGTCGGCGTCCGAGAGCCGCCGCGAAGTCGATGCGCACCGCCTGGATGAAATGCGTCTCGGTGGCCGTGAGCTGCCCTCGCGCTGGTGAGCGGCTCAGCTGGCGCGCAGGCCGGCGATCACCGGATCCAGTTGCGCGCGCACGCGGGTGAGCAGCAGTTCGACTTCATCGCTGTCCGCCCCTTGCTTGCAAGCCGACTCCAGCGCCTCGGCCGCCTCGCAGACGGCCTGCGCGCCCAGCGTGCCGGACACGCTCTTCAGGTCGTGCGCAAGCCGCATCGCGCCGGCCATGTCGCCGCGGGCCTGCGCGCCGTGGAAGTTGTCGCCGAAGCCGCTCTCGCGGTCGCGGAACATCCCCAGCAGGCGCCGGTAGAGTTGCGCATCGCCGCCCAGCCGCACCAGTGCGCTGTCGCTGTCGATCCCCGGCAGGTGGGCGATGCCGTTGCCGCCATGCGCTGACGGCGGCGCGGGCCGCCGCACCCAGCGCGCCAGCGTCGCGAACAGCTCTTCCACCTTGATCGGCTTGGCGACGTGGTCGTTCATGCCGCTGGCCAAGGCCTTGTCGCGGTCGCCAACCATCGCATTGGCGGTCATCGCGATCACCGGCAGCTCCCGCCAGGCCGGCTGTTCGCGCAGCCGGCGCGTGGTCTCGTAGCCGTCCATCACCGGCATCTGGCAGTCCATCAGCACGCCATCGAAGGGTTCCGACGCCAGCAGCTCCAGCGCTTCGCGCCCGTCGCCGGCCACGCGCACCTCGATGCCGGCGCGGGTCAGCAGGTCGACCGCCAGCTCCTGGTTGATCGCGTTGTCCTCCACCAGCAGCAGCCGCGTGCCCGCCAGGTTCACCCGCTGGCCCTGCAAGGCCTCCTCGCGCAGCACGCCGCGCGAGACCGGGCTGCCGCCCAGGCCCAGCGCCATCGCACAGGCATCGAGCAGCGTCGACGGCGTGACCGGCTTGGACAGCGTCGCGGTCACGGGCAGTTGCTCGCCTTCGAGGCGCCGCAGCACCTCGTCGCGGCTGAATGCCGTCAGCATCATCACCGTGGGCATCGGGTGGCGGCGCGGCATGCGGGCCAGCCGCTGCGCGCATTCGACGCCGTCCATGCCCGGCATCTTCCAGTCCAGCAGCAACAGCTCGTACGGCGCATCGCGCGCATCGGCCTGCGCCACCAGGCGGATCGCCGCGTCGCCGCCGTCGGCCGTGTCGCCGTGCAGGCCGAGCGACGCCATCATCTCGGCCAGCAGCTGCCGCGCACCGGCGTTGTCGTCGACCGCCAGCACGCGCGCGCCGCGCAGGCCGTCGCGCACCGCTTGCCGCGGTGCCGCCGCGTCGTCGTCCTGCAGGTCGAAGCGCGCGCTGAAGTGGAAGCGGCTGCCGCGTCCCGGCGTGCTCTCCACGCCGATCTCGCCCGACATCAGCTGCACCAGGTGGCGGCTGATCGCCAGGCCCAGGCCGGTGCCGCCGAAGTGCCGGCTGGTCGACGCGTCGCCCTGCGAGAAGGGCTGGAACAGCGACTGCTGCTGCTCGGGCGTGATGCCGATGCCGGTGTCCTGCACCGAAAAGCCCAGACGCGCCGAGCCGGCACTGCGCTCCAGCAGTTCGACCGTCACCGTCACCTCGCCCGCCTGTGTGAACTTGACCGCGTTGTTGCCCAGGTTCAGCAGCACCTGGCCCAGGCGCAGCGGGTCGCCGACCAGCCGCGTGGGCAGGTCCGGCGCGAGTCTGAACAGCAGCTCCAGGCCCTTCTCGTCGGCCTTCAGCCCCAGCAGGCTGGCCAGGTTGTCCATCACGTCGCTGAGGCTGAACGCGACCTGCTCCATGCCGAGCCGGCCGGCCTCGATCTTCGAGAAGTCGAGGATGTCGTTGATGATCCCCAGCAGCGAGTCGGCCGCCTGGTGCACCTTCTGCACGTAGTTGTGCTGCCGAGGGTCCAGCCCGCTCTGCAGCGCCAGGTACGACATGCCGAGGATCGCGTTCATCGGCGTGCGGATCTCGTGGCTCATGTTGGCCAGGAACTCGCTCTTGGCCTGCGTGGCCGCCTCGGCGGCGCGCTGTGCCAGCTCGAGCTGCCCGGTGCGTTCGCGCACGCGCTGCTCCAGGCCGGCGGCCAGCGTGCGGATCTCCTCTTCGGCGCGGCGCCGCTGCGTGATGTCGGAGAACACCGCCACGCCGCCGCGCACGGCGCCGCCCTTGTCAGCCAGCGGCCGCGCGGTCACGGTGAGCCAGCGGCCCTCGGGCAGCGCCGGGTTGCGCACGAACAGGTCGACGTCGTCGCAGGATTCGCCGCGGATCGCGCGCGCCAGCGGCAGCTGCGCCGTCGGGTAGGGCGTGGTCTGGTCCGGCAGGAACAGGCCGTACACCTGCGCCCAGCTGTCGCTCTCGCGGCGCGTCGCGATGCCCAGGCCCAGGATGCGCTCGCCGGCCGGGTTGACCAGGGTCAGCGTGCCACGCTCGTCGGCCACCGCCACGCCGTCGCCCATGCTGTCCAGGATGGACTGCAGGATGCCGGTCTGCTGCTGCAAGGCGTCGCGCGAGCGCTGCAGCTCGGTGTTGATTTCCGCCAGCAGCCGGTGCGAGCGGCGCAGGCGCAGCAGCAGGAAGGCCGCGCCGCCCAGCGCGACCACGCTGCCGACCAGCACCGACCCCAGCCAGCGCTGCTGCAGCTCGCGCTGGCGCAACTCGGCGTTCTGCTGCTCGTTGCGGCGCGTCAACTCGGCGACCTCGCGCTGCCGGCTCTCGGCCTCGTAGCGCTGCGTCAGCTCGAGCATGCGGGCGCTGGAGCGTTCGCGCGCGGCCTTCGCGGTCATCGCCACCGCCTCCTGCGACAGCTGGTAGGCGCGGCGGTGGTCGCCGGCCGCGGCCACGAGCGCCGCGATGCGTTGCGCGCTGTCGCTCATGTACAGCGGGAAGCCGACCTCCTTCGCAAGCGCATAGGCCCGCTCGGCATCGGCCCGGGCGGCCGCGGCGTTGCCCAGCGACTCCTGGTTGGCGCTGCGCGCATTCAGCGCGTACCACAGGCCGATGCGGTTCGGACGCGCCTCGTAGCCGCGCACCACCTCGTCGAGCAGCGGCAGCGTCTGGGCGTAGCGGCCCTGGTTGCGCAGGTTGTTGGCCAGGCCGAACAGGCCGAAGTTGACGTTGAACGGCGTGCCCACCTCGCGGAACAGCACGATCGCCTGCTCCAGCAGCCGCTGTGCGCTGGAGAACTCGCTGCGCTTGCTGGCCACCGAACCGAGGCCGGCCAGCGCATAGGCCTCCAGCAGCTTCGAATGCGCCGCCCTGGCCTGCTGGCGCATGCCCTCGTAGTGTTCGGCCGTCTCGTCCAGCCGGTCGCTCTGGTCGTACGAGATCGCCAGGCCCTGGTGCGCATAGGCCAGTGCCAGCGGGTTGCCGTTGCGCCGCGCGATCTCCATCGATTGCATGGCCATCGTCACCGATTCGTCGAACTGGCCGACGCGGCGGAAGTTCATCGACGCGCGCAGCAGTGCCTCGCCCAGCAGGTCGGGCCGGTTCACGCCGTCGAGCAAGGCCAGGCTGCGCGACGAGGCCTCGACCACCGCATCGACGCGGCCCTGGTTGATGGCATTCAACGCGACGTTGAGCGCGGCTTCGGCTTCGCCGAGCCGGTCCCCGCTGCGGCGTGCCAGCTCGCCGGCCTGTTCGGCATCGCGGGCGGCGGCGTCGGTCTGCGCCAGGTAGATCTCGATGCGCGACAGCAGGTTGAGCACCCGCACCCGGTCGGCCGGCGTGGCGTCGGCGGGCAGCTCGCGCTGCAGCTGCTGGGCCTGTGCGTAGGCGCGGGGCGCGTCGTTGTCGGCCAGCTGGCGCAGCTCGCCGGCCGTGCGGCGCCAGTCGTCCAGCGTCGGTGCGGCGGTGGCCGCCATCGCGCTGAGCAGCAGCGTGGCGAACAGCGATGCCGGGCTGCGCAGGCGCATGGTTCAGAACCGCAGGCTGAGGTTGACCGCGAGCTGGCGGTCGTTGACCCAGGCGCCCTGCGGCCGGGTTTCGCTGCCGTAGTACGAGCGGCGCAGCGTGTTCAGCAGGTTGCCGCCCTCCAGCGTCAGCGTCACGCCGTTGCCGATGCGCCAGCCGAAGGACGCATCGACCCAGCCGTAGCCGTAGGTGTAGATCGGCATCGCGCCGAGGCCGACCACGCTGGTGGCGCCGCTGCGAAAGCGGCTGCGCCAGTTGTACGCGATGCGCGCGACGACCGGACCATGTTCGTACAGGCCGATCAGGTTGGCGCTGTGGCGCGACAGGTTCTGCAGGTCGGCCCCGGGGCCCAGGATGCGGTCGGGGGTCTTGCCGTCGACATAGGTGTAGTTGACCTGCAGGCCCAGGCCGCGCCAGGCGCCGGGCAGGAAGTCGAAGAAGCGCTGCCACGCGGTCTCGACGCCGCGGATGCGGCCCGAGTCGTTGTTGTAGGGGCGGCTCACGCTGTAGGTCTCGCCGTCGTGCACCTCGTCCTGCGCCAGCGTCGCGACGAAGCCGTTGACCTGTTTCCAGAACAGGGTCAGCGAGGCCGACCGGGCCGGCCCCGCGACGTGCTCGACCGCCATGTCGAGGTTGGTGGCGCGCACCGGCCGCAGCCCGGGGTTGCCGGCGCTGCCCTGGTTCAGCGCCGGGTTGACCGAGTTGCGCAACAGCGTCAAGGAGGGCGACAACTGGTCGAAATTGGGCCGCGTGATCGTGCGCGATGCCGTGGCCCGCAGCGTCAGCGCATCGTCGACGCGGTGGCGCAGGTTCACGCTGGGCAGCCAGTCGGTGTAGCCGCTGTCCAGCGCAATCGGCGCCGTGCTGCTGCCGCCCGGCACCGACTGCGTGCCGTCGACGGCCTCCCGCGTGTGCACCAGGCGCAACCCGGCGTTGCCGTCCAGCGCCTGGCCCGGCCCCTGGAAGCCCGCCATCACGTACAGCGCGTGGGTCTGCTCGCGGATGTGCCAGATGCTCAGCGGGTTGCCGGTCGACGGGATCGGCTGCGTGATGCCGAACGAATCGCGCAGGTCGGCCGCATTGCGCGCGCCGCTCAGGTCGCCGACCAGGTAGCTGCCGATGCTGTGGGCCTGCCCGGCCAGGAAGTTGCCGTAGGGGTTGGGCAGCACGCGGCCCGGCGTGTCGGCCGCGGTGACGCCGCTGAGCGGTGCATCGGCGAACACCAGGCCGGGCGCGTTGTCGGCGCGGCGCCGGGCGAAGCGCCAGCCCGCCGTCACGCGGTCGATCCAGCGGTCCGGCCGCAGCAGCTCGGCATCCAGCCGCAGGGCCCCCAGGTCGCCGGAGAACGGCAGCGTGCGGTACGCGATGCCGGTGTAGCGCAGGTTGGCCGGGTCCAGCAGGTCGGTGCCGCGCACCTGCGTGTCGGGCACGCGGCCCGACAGGTCGTGCGAGAACTGCGCCGCGGTGCCGGCGAAGAACGGGCCCGAGAAGAACAGCTCGTTGATGCTCTTCGTGTAGCTCGCATCGCCGCTGAAGGCCAGCGTCCCGTCGCTCCAGCGCCCGCCGGTGGCGAGCTGGCGCGTGCGGTCGACGGTGTCGCGCGCGAAGCTCAGCACCGAGAACGGCGCGTTGGTCCAGGTGATGGTGCGCACGTCGCTGGTGCCCGGAAACAGCGTCACGCTGCCCGACAGCACGCCGGTGCCGGCCGCGACGTTGATCTGCTGCGAGTCCTGCCGCGTGCGCAGCTGGGCATGGTGGGCCTCGGCGTACAGCTCCAGCTCGTCGCCGGGCCGCCACTGCAGCAGCAGGCTGGCGGCACTGCGGCGGCGCCGGCCGACGCTGGTCGTCTCCGAGGTGCCATTGGGCACGGTCACCTGCTGGCCGGGCACGATGTCGCTGCGCGAGAGCAGGTTGCCGGTGCCCTTCTGGTCTTCCCGCCACGAACGGTTCTGCAAGGCCAGGTTGACGAGTGCGCCGAACTCGCCGCCGCCTTCCAGCGGGACGCGCCGGCTGACCAGCGCCGAGAACTGGCCGGCCTCGCGGTCGACCAGGCTGCCGCGGATCAGCCGGGCCGACAGCACGTTCGCGCTGCCGGCGAAGTCGAACGGATGGCGGGTCCGCAGGTCGATGCTGCCACCAATGCCGCCTTCGATGCGCTCGGCCGACGACGACTTGTAGACGTCGATGCCGGCCACCGTCTCGGCCGCCAGGTCGGCGAAATCCAGCGTGCGGCCATTGCCGGCGGTGAACACCTCGCGGCCGTTCAGCGTGGTCTCGACCTGCGTCAGGCCGCGCACCGACACCACCGAGCCCTCGCCGCGGTCGCGCACGATCTGCACGCCGGTCACGCGCTGGACCGCTTCGCTGACGTTCAGGTCGGGCAGCTTGTGGATGTCGGCGGCGACCACCGCATCGAGGATGCCGGTGTTGTCGCGCTTGCGGACCTGGGCGGCGTCCGCGCTGGCGCGCGGCCCCACGACCACCACCGGATCGAGCCGGGTCTCGTCGGCGCCCCATGCCGGCAGCGCGCTGCCCAGCAGCGCCATCACTCCGCGCGACCAGCACCCTTTCGCCTGTTTCATGGAACGCAGACTCCGGCACGCTCGTGCCGCTGCCTATTCTGCGCCCGACCGGGTCAGACGCGATTCAGTGACAGCCCGGATGTGCTGCGCAGCCGCTCGATCAGGTGCGGCGCGATCTGCGTCAGCGGCAGCACCTCGTGGGCCGCGCCGGCGTTGATGGCCTCGCGCGGCATGCCGAACACCACGCAGCTGGCCTCGTCCTGCACCATGTTGTAGCTGCCGGCGTCGCGCAGCTCGCGCATCGCCTTGGCCCCGTCGGCGCCCATGCCGGTCAGCATGATGCCCAGCGCGTTCGGGCCGACCACGCGCGCGGCCGACTTGAACAGCACCTCGACCGACGGCTTGTGCCGGTTCACCGGCTCGCCGTCCTGCACGCGGGCGATGTAGTTGGCGCCGCTGCGCTCCACGCTCAGGTGCAGCCCGCCCGGCGCGATGTAGGCATGGCCGGGCAGCACGCGTTCGCCGTCCTGCGCTTCCTTCACGCGGATGCGGCACAGGCCGTCCAGCCGCGCGGCGTAGCTGCGCGTGAAGCCGGGCGGCATGTGCTGCGTGATCATCACCGCCGGGCAATCGGGCGGCAGATTGACCAGCACTTCCTTGGTGGCCTCGGTGCCGCCGGTGGAGGCGCCGATGAAGATGATCTTCTCGGTCGACAGGCGGCCGAGCGAGGTCATCGCCGGGCGCACCGGCGCGGCCGCGGCGGCGCCATCGGCCACCGGGTGTGCGGCCACGTGCAGCTTGCGGATGTGGGCCTTGGACGCGACGCGCACCTTGTCGGTGATGTCCTCGGCCAGCAGCTTCAGCCCGTCGGCCACGCCGATCTTCGGCTTGGCGACGAAGTCGACCGCGCCCAGCTCCAGCGCGCGCAGCGTGACGTCGGCGCCGCGCTCGGTCAGCGTCGACACCATCACCACCGGCATCGGGCGCAGGCGCATCAGCTTGCTGAGGAAGTCGATGCCGTCCATGCGGGGCATCTCGACGTCCAGCGTGATCACGTCCGGGTTCAGGTTGCGGATCATCTCGCGCGCCACCAGCGGGTCGCTGGCCGCGCCGATGCATTCCATGTCCGGCTGCCGGTTGATGATCTCGGTCAGCAGGCTGCGCACCAGCGCCGAATCGTCCACCACCACCACGCGTGTCTTTGCCATGTTCGTGCCTTGTTGTCTCGTCGCGCCGCGTCAGAACAGGTCCACCGAGCCGCCGCCGGTCGTTGCCGGCACGGCCTTCTGCGCGGCCACGCGGTCCTGCGCCACCAGCGCATCCACGTGGGCCGGCGCCAGCCGCTTGACCATCGCCTTGCCGCTGCCCGGCAGGAAGCAGACCTTGCGCGGGTAGATGTCCAGCACGTCCTTCGACACGATCGGGATGCGCTCGGTCTTCAGGTAGTCGATCACGAAGCTGGTGTTGCGTTCGCCGACGTTCATCGTGTTCATGCCGCTGATGACCTGGCCGCCGCCGAAGACCTTGGCCTCCATCGTCATCCGGTTCGCGCCGCGCTTCATCATCTCGTTGATCAGCAGTTCCATCGCGTACGAGCCGTAGCGGCCCGACTCGCCGGCGCCCTCGGGCAGCATGAAGTGGTTCATGCCGCCGACCTTGGCGTTGCGGTCCCACAGGCAGGCGGCGATGCAGGAACCGAGCGTCGTCATGATCAGCATGTCTTCGTCGTGCACGAAGTACTCGCCGGGCAGGATCTTGACCGCGTCGTTCTTGAAGTGGGCGTCGTAGAAGAAGAACGAGGCCTCGCCCGGCTTGCGGGGCTGGCCTTTCAGGCGCTCCAGGCGCGAGCCGGCCACGGGGGTAGAGGAGGTGATCAAGGCCATGGCTGTCCTATCGGCCGCTTCAGACCCGTTCGTAGACCGTCTTGCCGCGCAGGCGGAAGATGTCCTTCGAATCCGTGAAGTTTTCGGAATGGCCGACGAACAGCAGGCTGCCGGGCTTCATCACGCCGTGGATGCGCTCGAGCACCCGGCGCTGCGTCGGCGCATCGAAATAGATCATCACGTTGCGGCAGAACACGATGTCGAACGGCTCGCCGAGCGACCAGCGCGCGTCCATCAGGTTGTGCACGCGGAACTCGATCATGCGCGCCAGCTCGGGCTTGACGCGGATGAAGCCGCTGTTCTCGCCCTTGCCGCGCAGGAAGTGCGCGCGGTGGTGGGTGGCCGTGAGGCCGCGCGCGTCGGCCGGATAGACGCCGCGGCCGGCGGTGGCCAGCACGTTGGTGTCGATGTCGCTCGCGACGATGCGCGCCGCGCCGTGGCCGAGCGTCTCGGCACAGGTCATCGCGATCGAGTACGGCTCCTCGCCGGTCGATGCGGCGTTGCACCAGATGCGCAGCGGGTGCCCGGCGCGCGCCTTCAGGTCGGCGGCGAGGGCATGGAAATGGTGTTCCTCGCGGAAGAACGAGGTCAGGTTGGTGGTCAGGCAGTTGACGAACTCCTGCCATTCGCGGTCGGCGGCCGGGCCGCTGGCGCCTTCGAGCCACTGCAGGTAGCTCGCGAAGCCGCGCTGGCCGGTCTCGCGCAGCCGGCGCGACAGGCGGCTGTAGACCATGGCCTGCTTGCCGGCGTGCAGGCTGATGCCGGCGCGCTGGTAGATCAGCTGGCGCACGCGCTCGAAGTCGGCGGCCCCGAAGGCGAACTCCTGCTCGGCCATGCGTCCGTCGGCCTGGCGCAGGGCGGCGAGTTCGGCGGGGGACGCGGCAGCGCTCATGGGGGTCTCCAGCAATTGTTCGGAAGTTGTCGGGGCAAGCGGATTCCGATGCGGACCACCTTCCCCGGCTTATCGGCTGCCAGTCTGCTGGGCTTGAGCCTTCGCCAATCCCGGAGATGGGCGGCAATGACCTCGCATTTCCTTACTGTCGGACGAAGGCCCGCTGCTAGACTGAAATCAAATTGCCCGCGGGCTCGACGTGTCCACATCTCCAGCAGTACCAGCAACGCCCGATCCGAGCCAAGCGCCCAAGTTGCGCCTGGCGACGGCGCTGCAGCTGCTGGGCCAGTCGGGGCACACGCTGCCGGTGCTGGCCGAGGTGGGGCACACCGTGTGGCTGCAATCGTTGATCGACGCACTGTGCGACATGTCCAGCCGCGACGCGCTGACCGGCCTGTCCAACCGCCGCCAGTTCGAGCTGGCCCTGTCCCGCGAGATCGACCGTGTCGCCCGCGCCGGTGAGCCGGCGTTGATGCTGATGGTCGACATCGACCGCTTCAAGCTCGTCAACGACACCTACGGCCATGCGGCCGGCGACCTGGTGCTGAAGTCGGTGGCCGCCTCGCTGATGAGCTGCGTGCGGCCGATGGACACCGTGGCCCGTTTCGGTGGCGAAGAATTTGCGATCATCCTGCCCAACTGCCCGCCTGCCTTCGGCCATGTCGTGGCCGAGCGCGTGCGCAGCAAGGTCGAGCAGACGCCGGTGACGGTGGCGCGCGGCCAGTCTTTGTCGGTCACGATCAGCCTGGGCGGTGCGTTCGCGCCGCAGTGGGTGCGGTCGTCGGCCACCTTGTGGATCGAGCGCGCGGACCAGCAGCTGTACCGCGCCAAGAACGACGGCCGCAACCGCGCGAGCCTGGAGCAGCCCCCGGTGTCGCTGGTCAGCGCCGAGGAAAAAGGCATGCTCTTCGGCACGTCGCAGTTTCAGGACATCGAATAAGTGATGAGCACTCCAGAATCCACCCCCGTTGCAGCGCCGGCGCCGTCAGGGCACCGGGCACGCACGCTGGCCGTGACCAGCGGCAAGGGCGGCGTGGGCAAGACCTTCGTGTCGGCCAACCTGGCGGCGGCGCTGGCACGCCGCGGCGAACGGGTGCTGGTGCTGGACGCCGACCTCGGCCTGGCCAACCTCGACGTGGTGCTGAACCTGTTCCCGAAGATCACGCTGCACGACGTGTTCACCGGCAAGGCGAAGCTGGAGGACGCAATCCTGCTGGCGCCCGGCGGTTTCTCGGTGCTGCTGGCCGGTTCGGGGTTGGTGGAGTATTCGCGCCTGACGGCCGAGATCCGCGAGCAGCTGCTGAAGATCATCGAGACCGTCGCGCCGCGCTATGACTGCATCCTGCTGGACACCGGCGCCGGCATCTCCGACGTGGTGCTGTTCGCTGTGTCGCTGGCCGACGACGTGCTGGTGGTCGCGACGCCCGAACCGACCTCGCTGACCGATGCCTACGCGACCATCAAGGTGCTCGCGACGCAGCAGCAGCGCACGAAGATCTCGCTGGTGGTCAACCAGGTCAACCGGACCGGCGAAGGCCGGGTGATCCGCGGCCAGTTGCAGCAGGTGGTGGACAAGTTCGTCGCGCCGCAGCTGGTCGGGCCGGATCCATCGCTGAAGCTCGACCTGCTGGGCGAGATCCCGGTGGATCCGTCGGTGCGCGAGGCGGTGCAGAAGCGCCAGCTGCTGCTCGAATCGCTGCCGGGCAGCGAAGCCGCGAAAGCGATCGTCGCGATCGCCTCCAAGCTGGCCGCGCCGTGAGCGACACCGCACCGGCATCCAAGCCTGCCACGCCGTTCGAATGGGTCGGCGGCGAGGGCGTCGTGCGCGCGCTCGTCGACCGCTTCTACGACCTGATGGACCTGGAGCCCGGCTATGCCGCGCTGCGGGCCGCGCACGGCAGCAGCCTGGAATCCGCGCGCGACAAGCTGTTCTGGTTCCTGTGCGGCTGGCTCGGAGGGCCGGCGTATTACACCGACCGCTTCGGCCACCCGATGCTGCGGGCGCGCCACCTGCCGTTCTCGATCGGCATCCTGGAGCGCGACCAGTGGCTCGCCTGCATGCACCAGGCGATGCAGGAGACCGAGCTGGACCCGGCCCTGATCAAGCGGCTGCGCGAATCCTTCTTCCAGACCGCGGACTGGATGCGCAACAAGGGCGCGTAGCCCGGATGCCAATCCGGGGCGGCCGTGCCCTTGCTGCGAACCCGGATTGGCATCCGGGCTACGGCCTTATCGGCCCTGGTTCAGGCGCGTCGAGTTCAAGCCGTCCGACAGCACCAGCTCGTAGCTGCCGCCGGCCGGCAGTTCAGCCGTCGACAGCGTCGCATTGCCGCCGCGCAGGTCTTGCGCCAGGTTGCGGCGCTGGCCGGTCCCGACCCAGGTGACGGTCAGGAACGGGTGGCGTGCCGCATCCCAGGTCAGCTTCAGCGTGCCGCCCGACTCCTGTGCCTGCACCTGCGGCGTCGCCGACTGGGCCCGCTCGTTGGTGCTTGCCGCCTTGGCCTGGGTGTTCAGCAGCGTCTTGCCATCCTGCAGGATGGTGATGCTCTGGATCGTGCCCGGGTTCGGGATCGTGAAGCCGAAGTGCTGCAGCGCGCTGTTGTGGTCCAGCTGGCGCGGCGTGAACGGGTAGTCCACGGTGCCGCTCGCGCTGACGATGCGCAAGGTGTACGGACCGGCCTCGGGCAGCGCGGCGCGGCCGACCAGCGACTTCACCGGGTTCAGCTCGGCGCCCGTGGCGCCGATCTCGCCGCTGATCAGCAGCAGGTCCTGCGTGGCCGGCGTCACCGACTGGGCGTTCTCCAGCGCCATCGCCTTGTCCGACGGCGTCAGGTAGACCTGCATCTTGCGGTAGTTGTAGTCGGAGAAGACCTGGCCGCCGCAGTAGCTCATGATGTCGTGGCGGTCGGTCGGGCGCGGGTCGTAGAAGCTGTTGCTGTCGGCGAGGAACGGCCAGATGTAGCGGCCCGGCTTGCCGAGGTTGGCATCGGGGTAGGGGTAGGCCGGGTCCGGGCTGCCGGCGCCGCCGCAGGCCGCGTGCGGCAGCGAGAAGTTGTGGCCCATCTCGTGCGCCACCACGTCGCGCACGGTGACCGGCTGGTCGGGCATGTCGAAGCCGACGCCCGAGTTGCCGCTCAGGTAGGCGAGGCCGGCCAGGCCCCAGGTGCGCTTCGGGATGAAGCCGAAATAGTGGTCGTGCTTGGCCGCGCCTTCGATCGAATGCAGGTCGGCCAGCTCGCCGAGGATCTTGCCGAACGCGTCGCTCCAGCCCGAATCGGTGGTCGGCAGCGTGGTCACGCGGCTCGACACGTAGGTGGCGTGCGATTGCACCGTCACGGCCGACACCGGGAACAGCGCCTGCAGGTGCGCGCCCTGGCTGGCCGGCAGCTTGCCGGCCACGCCGGCGATCTGCACCGAGATCGGGATGAACTTCATCGGCGTGCCGCCGCCGACGCGCGGCGTGATCGTCTTGCCGGCACTGGTGCCGACCAGCGCGGTCAGCTTCAGGCCGGGCTTGACCAGCTCGGCCGGCACGGTGGCGGTGTACGAATCGGCGAAGCTGGGCACCGCGGACACGGTGGCCGGCAGCGCGCCGGTGGGCGCCGTCAGCAGGATGTCGCGGGTGGCACCGCCATTGGTGTTCTCGACGCGCAGCGTGCCGTTCGGCTTGGTGCCGCCGGTTGCGGCGCTGGTGACGTTGACCTTGACCAGCGCGGCCTTGCCGTTGACGAGCACCAGCGCGCTGTCGTCGCTGTTGAACAGCAGCGATTGCGCGACCTGGATGCCGGCGACGGCCGACGGCGTGCCGGGGTCGGTCGGCGGCGTGGTGGTCGTGGGCGCAGTGACCTTCAGCGACGACGCGGCGTCGTTGAAGCCGGCGCCGACGAGGTTGGCGTTGTCGGCCGTCAGCGTGATCGAACGGCCGCCGTAGTTGATGTGCTCGAACAGCTGGACCTTGTAGCCCGCCTTCACCTTCACCGACGAGATGCGGTCGTTCCAGGACGAGCCGACCCAGGCCGACGAGGTCGTGCCGCAGAAGCTCTGCCCCTGGTAGTTGATGTGCTCGTAGAAGCAGACGTCGGTGGCGGCCGCGGCAGCCGTGGCCGCCTGCGCATCGGCACCGGCGGTGTCGTCGCTGCCTTGCTGCTGGCCGCCGCCGCAGGCGGCAAGCAGCACGGTCACCGAAGCGAGCGGCACCATCAGGCGGCGCACGGACACGTCGAGACCTCGGGGTTGTCTGTGGTTTCGGGACATGGTCTACCTCTCCTTGGGAATGTGTTGTCCCCGAAACCGTGCAAAAGTCATACCGAACTCCACTTGAAACCATCGGTTCAACCGACTTGACACGCCTGTTTTGACAGCGCTTTCAAGCTGTTCCCCGGTACGCGGCGGACGAATGGCAACGGGCTAGCAACCCGGGTCCGGATCCGCCAGCCCATGGGTTAGGGGGGTGGCAACTGTTGCGTTGCTTACGAGCCGACGCGCAAGCGACAAGCTTCGATAGATCCTGACGCGCGACGACGTATTCGATTGGTTACCGAATGGCGCGCAACAGCACGATCACGGCGCCGTGGCCGCCTTCGTCGCCGCGCGCCTGCACGAAGGCCAGCACGTCGGCCTTCTGCACCAGCCAGCTGCGCACCTTGCCCTTGAGCACCGGCTGGCGGCCGGGCGAGCCGTTGCCCTTGCCATGCACGACGCGCACGCAGCGCAGGCCGTGCTGCACCGCGTCGTGGACGAAGGCGGTGAGCTTCTCGCGCGCTTCGTCGCGGCGCATGCCGTGCAGGTCGATCTCGCCCTGGATGGCCCAGCCGCCGCGGCGCAGCTTGCGCAGCACGTCGATGCCGATCTCGGGGCGGCGGTACGACAGCTGGTCGTCGGTCTCGAGCAGCGATTCGACGTCGAACTCGTCCGAGATGGTGGAGCGCAGTGCCGCCTGTTCGTCGAGCTGGCGCTGCAGCGGTTCGGGCGGCGGCGGCGTGGGCACCGCGTGGCGGCGGCCGCTGGGCGCCACGGCCTGCACGCGGCCGACGCTCGTGGAGAACAGGTTGTGTTCGCGCAGCCGGCGGGCTTCTTCCTCGCGTTGCCGGGCTTCGCGCTCGGCGGCCTCGCGCTGCGCACGCTGCAGCGCGGCGCGCAGGTCGCCCAGGTCCTGCAGGCTGCGCAGTGTCACAGCAGGCCCCGCTCCGCGAACGACACCACGTCGGTGTCGCCGACCACCAGGTGGTCGAGCACGCGCACGTCGACCAACGCGAGCGCGGCCTTCAGCGTCTGCGTCAGCGCCTGGTCGGAGCGCGACGGCTGCGGCGAGCCCGACGGGTGGTTGTGCGCCAGGATCACGCCGGCGGCGTGCAGCTCGAGCGCGCGCTTGACGATCTCGCGCGGGTAGACGCTCGCCTGCGTCAGCGAGCCGCGGAACATCTCTTCCATGCGCACCAGCCGGCCCTGCGCGTCGATGAACAGCACCGCGAACACCTCGTGGCCGAGGCCGCCCAGCTGCAGTCGCAGGTAGTCCTTCACGGTGGTCACCGAATCGAGCAGCGGCCGCTCGGCCATCTGCTGGCCGAGCGAGCGGCGGGCCAGTTCGAGCACGGCGCTCACCTGCGCGCGCTTGGCCGGGCCCAGGCCCTTGATGCGCGTCAGCTCGTTCGGGTCGGCGCGCAGCAGGCCGGTGAGGCCGCCGAAATCGTCGAGCAGGCGCTGCGCCAGGCTCAGCACCGAGGCGCCCTTGACGCCGGTGCGCAGCAGCAGCGCGACCAGTTCGGCATCGGCCAATGCCTGCGGGCCGCGCGCCAGCAGTTTTTCGCGCGGACGGGTGTGGACGGGCAGGTCTTTGAGCAGCATGGGCATGTCGGGCGACCGGGGCGGGGCGCCGCACCTAAAATTGCGTCCAGTCTATCGAACCAGGATTTGTCTTGACCCACGTTCAACAGGGATCGTTCCTGACCCTGCACTACCGCCTCGCCGGCCCCGACGGGGTCGACATCATCAACACCTTCGCCGACAAGCCGGCCACGCTGTCGCTCGGCAGCGGCGAGCTGTCGCCGGCGATGGAGGCGCGGCTGATGGGGCTGGCCGAGGGCACGCGCACCTCGTTCGAGCTGGCCGCGGGCGAGGCTTTCGGCGAACGCAACCCCGAGATGCTGCAGCGCGTGAAGCTGGCGCTGCTGCACGAGCTGGGCGATCCGGACGAGGAATATCACGCGGGCGACGTGGTGCAGTTCCCGACGCCGGACGGCCAGGCTTCGTATGCGGGCGTGGTGCGCGAGGTGGGCAGCGACTGGCTGCTGTTCGACTTCAACCACCCGCTGGCGGGCCAGCCGGTGACGTTCGAAGTGCAACTGATCGGGGTGCTGTGATGGCTGAACAACACACGCTGGACGAGGTGCTGCTGGCCGAGCCGCGCGGCTTCTGCGCCGGGGTCGACCGGGCGATCGAGATCGTCGAGCGGGCGCTGAAGAAGTTCGGCGCGCCGATCTACGTGCGCCACGAGATCGTGCACAACACCTACGTCGTCAACGACCTGAAGGCCAAGGGCGCGATCTTCATCGAGGAGCTGGCCGACGTGCCGCCCGGGGCGACGCTGGTGTTCAGCGCGCACGGCGTGTCGCAGGCGGTGCGCAAGGAGGCGGCACAGCGCGGCTTCAGCGTCTTCGACGCGACCTGCCCGCTGGTGACCAAGGTGCACGTCGAGGTGGCCAAGCTGCACAAGGAAGGCTACGACTTCATCATGATCGGCCACAAGGGGCACCCCGAGGTCGAGGGCACGATGGGGCAGCTGAACGAAGGCATCTACCTGGTCGAGGACGTGGCCGACGTCGAGCGGGTGCAGGTGGCGCAGGCCGAGCGGCTGGCGGTGGTGACGCAGACCACGCTGTCGGTGGACGACGCGGCCGAGATCCTGGCGGCGGTGAAGCGGCGCTTCCCGGCGGTGCGCGAGCCCAAGCAGCAGGACATCTGCTACGCGACGCAGAACCGGCAGGATGCGATCAAGGTGCTGGCGCCGCAGGTCGACGTGCTGATCGTCGTGGGCAGCCCGACCAGCTCGAACAGCAACCGGCTGCGCGAACTGGGCGAGCGCCTGGGCGCCGATGCGTACATGGTCGACCAGCCCGCAGACCTGAAGGCCGAATGGTTCGAGGGCAAGCGCCGCGTCGGCCTGACCGCGGGGGCTTCGGCGCCGGACATCCTGGTGCAGCAGGTCATCGAGCGGCTGCGCATGCTGGGCGCGGTGTCGGTGCGCAAGATGCCCGGCGTGGTCGAGACCACGCACTTCCCGCTGCCCAAGGGCCTGGGCGACAAGTCCATGGCCGAGGCCTGATCCCTTTTCCTTACCCAGAGAGTCCCATGCTCGACATCACCCTGCTGCGCAAAGACCTGGCCAGCGTCGTCGCCTTGCTCGAGAAGCGCAAGTCGCCCCAACCGTACCTGGACGTCGCGCAATTCCAGTCGCTCGAGAGCGAGCGCAAGACGCTGCAGACCCGCACCGAAGACCTGCAGGCCCAGCGCAACAGCCTGTCGAAGCAGATCGGCCAGCTCAAGGGCAAGGGCGGGGACACGTCGGCGCTGATGGCCGAGGTGGCGGGCCTGGCCGACGAGCTGAAGGCCTCGGGCGAGCGGCTGGAGGCGATCCAGGCCGAGCTGTCGGCGATGCTGATGAGCGTGCCCAACCTGCCGCACGAGAGCGTGCCGCCGGGCGCCGACGAATCGGCCAACCTGGAGGTGCGGCGCTGGGGCTCGCCGCGCAGCTTCGACTTCAGCGTGAAGGACCACGTGGACGTCGGCGCGCCGCTGGGGCTGGATTTCGACACCGGTGCCAAGCTGTCGGGTTCGCGCTTCACCTTCCTGCGCGGGCCGATCGCGCGGCTGCACCGGGCACTGGCGCAGTTCATGCTGGACGTGCAGACGCAGGAGCACGGCTACACCGAGTGCTACACGCCGTACATCGTCAACCGCGAGGTGCTCGAAGGCACGGGGCAACTGCCGAAGTTCAAGGACGACATGTTCTGGGTGAGCCGCGGCGGCGACGAGACGCAGGCCGAGCAGTACCTGATCTCGACCTCGGAGATCTCGCTGACGAACAGCGTGCGCGAGCAGGTGCTGGCCGAGGCCGTGCTGCCGATCAAGCTGACGGCGCACAGCCCGTGCTTCCGCTCGGAGGCCGGCAGTGCCGGGCGCGACACGCGCGGCATGATCCGCCAGCACCAGTTCGACAAGGTCGAGATGGTGCAGATCACGCACCCGGAGAAGAGCTACCAGGCGCTGGAAGAGATGGTGGGGCATGCCGAGGCGGTGCTGAAGAAGCTGGACCTGCCGTACCGCGTGGTGGCGCTGTGCGGCGGCGATCTGGGCTTCGGCTCGACCAAGACCTACGACCTGGAGGTGTGGCTGCCGGCGCAGAACACCTACCGCGAGATCAGCTCGTGCTCGAACTGCGAGGCCTTCCAGGCGCGGCGCATGCCGGCGCGCTTCAAGAACGCGCAGGGCAAGAACGAGCTGGTGCACACGCTGAACGGCTCGGGCCTGGCGGTGGGCCGCACGCTGGTGGCGGTGCTGGAGAACCACCAGAACGCGGACGGCTCGGTGAGCATCCCCGAGGCGCTGCAGCCCTACCTGGGCGGGCAGGCCGTGCTGAAAGCCTGAGGGAGGGTCCGAACGGGACGGTTTCCTGGGCTAGAATGCTCGACTCGGCCCAAAAGACCCGCCGAAGCCCCAGTTTCAGGAGAGGTGGCAGAGTGGTCGAATGTACCTGACTCGAAATCAGGCGTACCGCAAGGTACCGTGGGTTCGAATCCCACCCTCTCCGCCAAGTTGAAGAAGCCCCCGATCGATCCGGTCTGGGGCTTTTTTCATGGGGCCTACGCCATGTGCTCGATGTCCGTCGGCATCGAGACCCAGGAGTGCATGCGCTCCTCGTAGACCGAGAAGCTCGGGCCTGGGAACGTCGGATCGGCGAAAGCTCCCACCGGGATGGCGATGAGGTCGTCCTGGCCCTGCATCGTGTAGTAGACAGTGGCGCCGCACCCGGGGCAGAAGCGGAACCTGGCCGCGCTTCCTTCATCGCCGACGCGAACGAATTCGGTGCTGCGCCCGGAGAGGCTGACCGAATCGGCACGGAAGCGCGCCTGGGCGGCGAAGACACTGCCGGTTCGCTTTTGGCAGGCGAGACAGTGACAGACGGAGACCCGGATCGGATCCGACGTGACGACGGCCTGCAACTGGCCGCAACTGCAGGAAGCGGTTCGGGTGCTCATGGGTCAGGCCTCKGGTGCGTGGCAAACCGCTTCGATGTTGTGTCCGTCCGGACCGATGACGAAGGCGGCGTAGTAGTTCGCGTGGTAGTGCGGGCGCAGGCCCGGCGCACCATTGTCCTTGCCCCCGGCCTCCAGGGCCGCGCGATGGAACGCATCGACCTGCCGGCGGCTCTCGGCCGCGAACGCCACGTGAAGATGCGCCGGCTTCTCGTCGGTCTGGAACAGGCACAGCGAAGCAATGCTCTTCGGGCTGACCAGCTCGACGCCGTAGGTCGGCACGCCCTCGGAGGCAACCGCTACGCCGAGCGGTTCGAGCGCCTTGACGAAGAATGCCTTGCTCGCTGCATAGTCGCTGACTCCGAACTTGACGTGGTCAAACATGAACTCTCCTGAAATGGGTGTGGCCTGTCGTCGTCGGCAAGGCTACTACGCCGTGGGCACCGTTGCCGGCCTCGCGAACCGCAGGGCGAGCACGAGGGGCACCATGGCCGCGTACGCGACAAGGGCCGACAGCCAGATCGCGCCGGGCCAGTGCGCCCGGACGGCGAAGTAGAAGCTCGAGAACGCCAGCGGGCAGATGACCGAGGCCAGGCTCACGGCCGATGCGAGCACGCCCTGGAACTGGCCCTGCTCGCTCGCGTCGACCTGCCGCGTCGCCAGCGACTGCAGGGCCGGCGCGCCGATGCCGCCGAGGGCGAACACCGGCATGATCGCGAAGATCATCCAGCCCTGGGTGGCGAAGGCCATGGCGAGCAGCGCAATGCAGGCGCTGGCGATGCCGGTCAGCACGGTCGCGCGCTCGCCGAGCAGCTTCACGGCAGGCCCGGGAAGAAAGGCCTGGGCCAGCGCCTGGCAGACACCGTAGCTGCCGAGCGACAGGCCGATCCACAGCCCGTTCCAGTGGAAGGTGTCGCTGCCCCAGAGCGCCCAGCAGGTGCCATAGACCTCGCCGGCGGCACTGAAGATGAAGAAGACGAGGGTGATGGGCAGCAGGCTCTTCGCTCGGAACACCCAGCGCAGCGGCCGCAGGGGGTTCAGCGCCGCCAGGTCGATCTTCTCGCGGGTCGGCTCGCGTGACTCCGGCAGCATGAAGAACGCCAGCAGCAGGTTGCAGCCGTTCAACACGGCCGCCGCGGCAAAGGGCAGCCTCAGCCCGTGGTCGCCGAGCGCACCGCCGAGGACGGGTCCGACGATGAAGCCGATGCCGAACATCGCGTTCAAGAGGCCGAAGCGGCGGGCGCGCTTGTCCTCGGGCGACATGTCGGTGATGCAGGCGGCCGCCACCGAGGTGTTGGCACTCGTCAGCCCGGCAATGGCGCGGCCGAGCAGCAGCATCCACAGATCCGACGCAAGCGCGAGGAACAGGTAGTTGACGGCCGCACCGGCGAGCGAGACAAGCAGCACCGGGCGCCTGCCGAGCCGGTCGCTCAGCGCGCCGAGCACCGGCGCGAAGACGAACTGCAGCGCCGCGTACAGGGCCATCGTCAGGCCCAGGTAGGGCGCCACGTTGTCGGCGTGCGTGACGTCGCGCAGCAGCGCAGGCAGGATCGGAAAGATGAGACCGATGCCGACGGCATCCAGGACGATGGTGGTGAAGATGACGACGAGCGGGCGATTCATGGGGTGTATTCGATCAAAACTTGTACCAAGTACATAAATTGTACTCGGTACAATGAGCGCATGTCAATGCCTGCCGACCGCCGCTCCCGCAAGCGCCTCGCCACGCGTCAAAGCATCTCGGACGCCGCCACGCGGCTGTTCTGGGAACGCGGCTTCGATCGGGTGACGGTGGACGAGATCGCCGCTGCCGCCGACGTGGGGCGGATGACGGTGTTCAACCATTTCCCCCGCAAGGAGGACCTGTTCTTCGACCGCGAGGAAGAGGGCCGCGAGACCTTGCGCGAGGCCTTGYGGCAGCGCGATCCCGGCGTCTCGCCGGTCGAGGCCTTGCGCCTGCTGGCGCATCGGCTGGTGGCGCAACGCAGCCCGTACCTGAGCTTCACGCCGGCCGGTCAGAGCTTCCTCGACACGATCGCGGGCAGCGAAACCCTGAAGGCGCGGGCCCGGGCGATACGCGACGAGCTTGCCGATGTCGTGACGCTGGCGCTGGCCGAATGCGCAGGGCGGGACGCTGCCGATCCCGACGCCCATCTCGCGGCGAACCTGCTGCTGGCCACGTGGACCGTGGCCTTCATCCAGGCGCATCGGGTCTTTCGGCAAAGCCAGGAAGTCGAGCAGGCGAAGGCCAGCTTTCTGGCGAGCGTCGAGCAGGGGACCGTGGGCGTCAAAGCAGCCATGGCGGGCACGCCTTACGCGTGAGCCCGATGCGATGCGGTCAGTCGATGGCACCGACACGGCTGCCGGTCATGGGATGGACTCCCGTCCGAGACGGTGCCGGCCCCTCGCCTCCTTGTCAGCCAGCTGCGACAGCATCTCGTCGCGAACGACGTCCGTGATGTGGTTGCGCTGGCCCTTCTCCAACAGGCCGAGCCGGCGGGCCATCGGGCGCCCGGGGAGTTGCAGCACGCGCAGCGCGGGGTCGTTCTCCCAGTTGAAGTTCTTCAGCAGCGGCGCGACGGTGAAGCCGACGTTCCTGCGCACCAGCTCGGCAATGGCCAGCAGCGAATTCAGTTCCAGCAGTTCCCGGGGCACCAGGTGAAGCCGCCGCAGCAGGCGGTCGACGCGCGCGCCCGTTTGCGTGCGCCGATCGAATCGAATGAACCGATGGTTCGCGAACAGGCTCGCGATGCTGGTGTCGGGGGTGGCAATGCTCGAATGGGCGATGACCGAGAGCGGCTCCTCGTAGCAGAACGTCCACGTCAGGCCGTGCGCCTGGGGCCACTTGTTCTCGACGACCACCGCCGCATCGAGCTCTCCGCTCTTCACGTCCTGCACGAGCTGGGTTTGCTCGCGCACCCGCAGCACGATCTCGAGGCCGGGATGCAGAAGCTTCAGGTCGGCCAGCGTGCTGGACAGCAGGCCCACGGCCGTGATCACCGAGCCGAGCTTGATGCTGCCGGCCACCTGCCGCTGGTCCTGCAGGTCGCGCCGCATCGATTCGTACTGCGCCAGCAACTGCTCGGCGCGCGGCAGCAACAGGTGGCCGGCGGGGCTCAGCACCATGTTGCGGCCGGTCTTCTCGAACAGCTTGCGCTTCATCTCGGCCTCGAGCGCACGCATCTGCTGGCCCACGGCCGCCTGGGTGAGCGCCATGCGGTCGGCTGCCGCGGTGAACGAGCCGCCGCGGGCCGCCGCGACGAAGGTCTGGAGCAGGCGCAGGGTGCTCATCCGGAATGCTGAAGAGATTCTTTATGGATCCTAAAGTGACTTGAAGTTTATCTTTTCGCATTCGTGCCGAACAATGCGCCCGCAAAGGAGCCAATCGAATGCACAGACATGCCATCCGGATGAAGCGGGCCGCCCTGCCATTCGCCGCAGCACTCGCGCTGTTCGCCGTTCGGGCGACGGCGGCGGAACCGACGGCGCAGCAACAGCTGTTCCGCGCCATCTACCAGGAGCTGGTCGAGATCAACACCACGGACTCGGAAGGCGACACCACCGTGGCGGCACAGGCGATGCACAAGCGGCTGCTCGACGCGGGGTTCAAGGCCGCCGAGGTCGAGGTCATCTCGCCCTTCCCGCGCAAGGGCAACCTGGTGGCGCGCTACAAGGGCAGCGGTGCGAAGAAACCCATGCTGCTGCTGGCCCACATCGACGTGGTCGAGGCCAAGCGCGGCGACTGGAAGACCGACCCGTTCAAGCTGCAGGAAAAGGACGGCACCTTCACCGCCCGCGGCAGCATCGACGACAAGGCGATGGCATCGATCTTCGTGTCGGTGCTGGGCCAGCTGAAGAAGGAGGGTTTCACGCCCAACCGCGACATCGTCCTCGCGCTCACGGCCGACGAGGAGAAGGGCGACTCCCCGGCGAACGGGGCCAGCTGGCTGCTGAAGAACCGGCGGGCGCTCGTCGAGGCCGAGTTCGGCATCAACGAGGGCGGACGCGGCGAGCTGAAAAACGGCAAGCCGCTCTCGCACATCGTCCAGATCGCGGAGAAGACCTATGTGCAGGCCGAGTTCGAGGCGACCGGCCCCGGCGGACACAGTGCGCGGCCGACGGTCGACAACACCATCTACGACCTGGCGGAGGCCTTGACACGGCTGCGCCAGTACCAGTTCCCGGTGAGGCTCAACGACGCGGCGCGCGTCTACTTCGCGCGCAGCGCCCCGCTGCAGTCCGGCCAGGTCGCCGACGACATGCGGCAAATGGCCCAGGCCAGCCCCGACCCGGCGGCCATCGACCGCCTGTCGAAGGTGTCGAGCATCGTCGGGCTGATGCGCACGACCTGCGTGGCCACGATGCTCAACGCCGGCCATGCGCCCAACGCGCTGGCGCAGAGCGCCAAGGCCAGCGTCAACTGCCGGCTGCTGCCGGACGAGGACTACGCCGGGGTCAGCCGCAAGCTCGCCGAGATCGCCGGCCCGAAACTCAAGGTGACGCTGATGCGCGAGGGCGAGACGGCGCCGGCCTCGCCGCTGCGCCCCGACGTGATCGGCCCCATCGAAGCGGTGAGCGCCGAGCTGTGGCCCGGTGTTCCGGTGATCCCGACGATGGGCGTGTCCACCACCGACAGCCGTCACTTCCGGGAAGTGGGCATCCCGATGTATGGCGTGTCCGGCCTGTTCGCCGACCCGCTCGACACCGGCGTGCACGGCTTGAACGAGCACATCGGCGTGCAGCAGCTGTACGACGGACGCGAGTTCATGTATCGGCTGATCAAGACGCTGGCGCAGTGACGGGAGACGCTACGTGGACGACTTCAGATCTCCAGGTTGCTGCTTGCGCTCGAAGATGCTGCCGCGGAGAGCTTGAACGACGGCGGCGGTAGGGATCGCAGCGAGCGCTGCTGCCACCCACGGTTGCCCTATCGTGCCCATCCAGATGGCGCCTGCGACGCAGACGAGGCAGACCAGGAATCCGCAAACCTGGCCGACCATGTCGCTGCGGAAGATCGCCCGAGCGGTGTATGCGTTCGTCGCGCTCTGCGCCTGCTGCGCAGCGATGTTTGCCTGCATCGCGTTCCGTTCCATTGAACGACGATGATCCTGTTCTTGCTCTGCCCAGAGGATGAGCTTGGCACCGGGCCTGGAATCAGTTGGTCGAACTGCTTGAGGATGTCCGGGTGCGGGATGTGCCCGGCGTACTCGCTCTGCTGAATGACGAGCTTCTGTTCGGACTGGACGAGACCCGGCCCCAGAACCTTACCCGCGGCCTGCGCGAGGTGTGTCTGACGAGGCTTGCTGATCTTGCTCATGCAGCTGAACCGCACGTCGCATCGAATGCCCGATGCCTACCCAGTCGGATGCCAGAGCTCGTGCGATATCTCTCCCAGCTGCTGGTGGCTCGACGAGTTGAACGCGAGGCAGCGGTGGCGCTTCGTTGTGCATGAACAGCGTGAAGGGTGAAGCAAGGCCGCGAATGAACCCGCGCTTGAAAGCCGCTGCCAGACTCGCCTCGAACTCGATCCTGAAACGCATGGCTTGGACTTCCCAATGTTAAGTTGCGTTGCAATTGTCTGCGCCATCGCAGGCGTTCAAAGCCAGCCTTCCTGCTCCGCCTTGACTTTCTCCCGCCCCATGTGCTCGCACAGCAGTCGAAGCGTGTCGGGCAGCCCAGGCCGCGCTCGCAGCCGTGCCAGCGTGGCCGGGTCGTGGTGCTCGTCCAGCGGCAAGGTCTGGCGGGTCGCCTCGAGCTGCTCGACCCCCATCAGCCAGGGTTCCCAGGGCAGGCCGCGCTGCTCCCACAGGCTGCCCGCCGTCAATGCGATCTCGACGCCCGCCGGGTCCGGATCGGCACTGATGCGCGCGGGGGCCGGCGCCAATTTCAGCAGCGCTTCCATCGCCGACAGCCACTCGCCCGGCGGACGCCCGGGCAACCACACCAGGCAGGCGTCGCCCTCGCGCTGCGCCGCCTGGCGCTCGAAACTCGCGCGGTTCTCGATCAGCCAGTAGTGCGCAGGCGGGCTGGCTTGCGTCAGCTTCAACAGGTCGCGCGCAGCCAGCCCGACGCAATGCAGCGCCTGCAGATCGCAACGGCGCTCCGATGCCCAGCTCAGGCTGATCGCACCGGCCAGCCACACCTGCTGCGCGAAACGCTCGATGCCCAGCGCCGGCAAGTCGACGTGCGCGTCGAGCCATTGCCACTCGGCGAGCGCCAGCGACTTGGTCTTGCCACGCGCCTGCAGCTCGAAGTCGCGCCGCGTGCCGGTGTGCTGCCCGTCCTGCCAGCGCGCCAGCGCCTGCAGCAGCTCGATCCGTTTGGCGAGCGTGGCGAGGTTCAATGCCGCGCCCGCCTCGGCCAGCCCCGCCGCGGCGGCGTGCAGCGCGTCATGGGGCAGCACCCAGCCGGCCAGGGTCTGCAGCATCTCGGCGCGCTCATCGCGACGCGACGCGAGCGTACCCAGCCCCAGCAGGCGCTTCAATTCGGCCAGGTGCAGCCAGGTGATCGATTGCCGCAGCCAGCTGTGCTTGCCCAGCCGGTCGGTGATGGCGATCCAGCCCTGCTTCAACAGCAGCGAAGCCAGGTCCTCGACCTCCTCGATCGTGGCCCGCGATTCCTCCGACTTCAACAACGGCAGCCATTGGCGCGTCTGGCTGTCGGAGCGCGCCCAGCGCGTCAGCATCTCGCGCTGCGGCAGCGTCATCAAGGGCAGGGCGGATGGCGCAACCGATCCCGGCACCCGGCGCTCGCGCAGCTTCGCGCCGAGGTAGGTGATGACCGGCTCGGCCGCTTCGCTCATGGCCGGGCGTCGGCCGGCGCGCGCCGCTGCAGCACGCCGATCGGCGGCGCCCAGCGCGCGCCCTTGGCCTTCTTCGACGTCACCAGCGTGATGTCCGCCGGCTCGAAGACCTCGACGTTGTGCGTGATCGGCGTGGTCAGCACGTACTGCGCCCGGGTCGACTTGAGGAAGTGCCCGACCAGCTGGATGTTGCGCACGTCGAGGTGGGCAAACGGCTCGTCGATGAAGACGAAGCCACCCGGCGTCTCGTCGTCCTTCATCAGGCCGACCAGCAGGATCAGCGACTTGATCACCTGCTGCCCGCCCGAGGCCTCGCCGTCGTTCAGCCCGATGCTGCCCTTGCCGTCGAAGTTGAAGTGCACCTTCAGCTCGGCCTGGCGCAGCACCGCGTCGTCGTTGTCCAGGTGCGGCAGTTCGGCGCTCACGTCCACCCCGGCCAGTTCGCCCAGCTCGGTGATGTTCTTGCGGTAGCGACGCACGGTGGCGCGCAGCACGTCGATGTAGCGCGCGCGGGCGTTGTCGACGGCCACGCGCGCGGCCTCGTTGCTGGCCTTGCGCTGGCCGAGCTGCTCATCCTGCAGGGCGACGGCGGCGCTCATCAGCGTCAGCTTTTCCTCGACGCTGGCATCGGTCTCCCAATGGCCCTGCGCCAGTTCGGCCTCGATCGATTCGTTGCGCAGCCGCGCCTGCGTGGCGTTGCCGTAGCGCTTGCGCAGCGCGGCGATCTGTGCGGCGGCGATCCAGCGTGCCGGGAACCTCGCCCTGTCCTGCCGCGATGCCGCGGTGCGGCTGCGCAGGCCGTCGTGGCGCTCGCTCCAGTCGCGCTGCTGCTGCGCGCTGCGCCACTCGCTGTCCTGCAGCCGCTTCTGCGCCTGCTCGTAGTGGTGCAGGGTGGTGCGCTGCGCCCCGACCGCCTCGGTGTGCTGGCGGTCCAGGTCTTGCCAGCGCTGGCTTGCCGCGGCCCGCACGCGCGTCAACTCCGGCAGGGCGTTGCGAGCCTGCGCGAATTCCTCGCTGCGCCGCGCCAGCTCCTGCACGGCCTGGTGGCCCTCGGCAGCGTGCTGCGCATCCTTGAGCTGTCGCTGCACCGCCTGCTGCTCCTGCGCGATGCGCGTGAGCTGCTCGTCGAGCTGCGACAGCCGCCGGTCGATCGACTGCCGGCGCGAGGCCAGCGCTGCAGCGCCGAACTGGTGCTCGCCCGGATCGACCCAGACGCTTCGGCCGCCGCGGCTGTCGCGGTGGTAGGCCTGCGGCGTGATCCACTCGCCGCCTTGCTTGACGCCCTGCGCCGTGCTGTCGACACGCTGGATGTGCGCCAGCTGCCGCAACAGCCAGCCGGGCGCCGCGGCGCTGAACTTCAGCACGCCGAGCAGGCTGCCGGCGGCCGGCTTGTCCGGTGCGGCCTCGGCCTCGGCGACCACGTAGTGCCGATAGCGCTCGCGCTCCGCCAGCGCGAGCGCCTGCGCTTCATCGGCCGCGCGCTGCAGCACGACCACCCAGCGCGCACCGCGCAGCACGCCCTCGGCGGCGTCGCGCCAGTGCCCGTCGGTGATCTCGATGACGTCGGCGAGCACGTGATGCGCGATGCCGGCGTCGTTCAGCGTTCTCTGGAAACGCGCCACGTCCGTCGGCCGCGGCGATTGGCGCTGGCCTTGCAGTTCGGCCATCGCGCGCGCGGCTTCTTCGCGCTGGTCGCCCAGGCGCTGCCAGTCGGTGGCGAGGGCCTGCTTGCGGGTCTCGAGTTGCTGCACCCGTTCGCCCAGCTGCGCGGCGTCGCCCTCGATGGCGGCGAGTCCTTCCAGCTCCTTGGCATGCTTGACGATGGCTTCCAGCGGCCGCTCGGCCTCGCGGGCCGACTCGAAGGCCAGCTTGGCGGTGTCGCGGTCGTGCTCGAGCCGATTCACCCGCTCGGCGTCCGCGGCCTGCGCTTCGAGCAGCGCCAGCAGCTGCGCCTTCAGCTCGGCGCGCTGGCGGCCGTCCTGCGCCATCTGCAGCCGGTGCCGGTGCAGCTCGCGCAGCTTGCCGGCGAGCTGCTCGCGCTCCTCGGCCCACGCCAGCACCGGGATCACCTCGGTGTTCAGCTGCTCGCGCTCGCGCAGCTTCAGCTGGTATTGCTGGTAGAGGTTGACGCGGGCTTCCAGCTCGGCACGCTGCGCGCGGCCATGCGCCAGTTCGCGCTCGGCGGCCTCGACCTCCTGGGCCAGCTGGTGCTGGTGGTTGCGTGCGTCTTCATAGCGATCGAGCACATCCTGGTCGCCGAAGACGTCGAACACCAGGCGCAGCAGCTCCTTGGGCGAGTACTCGCAGAGCCGGTCGGTCTGGCCCTGCTCCAGCGCCAGCACGCGGGCGATGGCGCGGCTCAGGCCGGCACCTTCGAGGCGGCGGCGCCAGTGCTCGATGCCGAGCCACTCCTTGTCGGCGCGCTCGATCAGCGACTCGATGGCGACGTCGCCGTCGACCATGATGTAGCGGCGCTGCCAGTCGCCGCCGTTGCGCTCGATGCGGCAGGCCAGCGTGACGGTGTCGGCATACAGCAGGCAGCGCGCGAAGGGGCGGTTCGAGGCCTGCCGCGTGCGCGGCCGGTTGTCTACGGTGGCGCGCAGCCAGGCGCTGTCGGCGTTGGCATGGCGGGCATAGGTCTTGTAGTTGCGGCCGCCCGAGCAGTCCAGGCCCAGCAGCGTGCGCATCGCATCGAGCAGCGTGGTCTTGCCCGAGCCGTTGGGGCCGGCGACGGTGACGATGGCGCCGTCCAGCGGCAGGGTCAGGCGCTGGCAGTAATCCCAGTGCAGCAGTTCGAGGCTTTGCAGGTGAAACATCGATCAGGTGCCTTCGGGGCCGGGGGCGGCTGCATCGCGGGTGCGTCCGAGCACGTCATGCAACGTGCCTTCGAGGATGCGGGGGGCGAGCACGTCGTAGTCGAGCAGCAGGTCGAGCAACGGTCCTTCGGCGATCTCGTCGCCGCGGTGCACGATGAAGCCGTGGTTGGCCAGCCGCTTCAGGTTGCCGTCGAGCCGGGTCTTCTTGCCCAGCTGCACGCCGAAGTCGGCCAGCAGCGACTTGTACGACACCACCGGGCTGACGCTGGCGGCGCTGGGCAGCGGCCGCGCGGTGTTGAACATCTCGTTCTGCCCGTCGGACTCGGGGCTGCTGGCGCGCGCGGCCTGGCGCTCGCGCTTGGGCAGCACGATCAGCGACCACAGCACGATCAGCAGCGAGACCGCGTCGCGCGGCAGGTCGATGTTGTTGTGGCTGTCCAGCCCGGCCTCGCCGAACACCGCGCTCTCGGCCGGGCGCAGCAGCGCCACGGTGACGTGGTCGGCGTAGATGTTGTCGACCAGGCGCAGGCCGACCTGGGCCAGGCGGTCTTGCACGGCCAGCCACAGGTCGGCGTCGATCAGCGCGCGCTTGACCGTCGGGTGCTGCCGCGGCAGCCAGCGGCGCGCCAGCAGCTCGGCCGCCAGCAGGGCCGCGTCGTCGAGAGGGGTCTTCATTCGGTTGCGGATCCGGTGGGTTCAAGGCGGGTCAGGCTGCCATCGCTGATCAGCGACACCTCGGCATCCTGCGCAGCCAGCAGCGCCGGCGTGAGCGCCATGCGCCAGGGGGCGCGGGCCAGTTCGCCGGTGGGGCTCTGGAGGGCCTGGGCCTGCGCGTCACCGAGCAAGGGCATCAGTTGCAGGCGGTAGGCGGCGTGGGCGAAGCGGCCGCCGAGGATGGCTTCGCTCAACGGGTGGTCGGCAGGGGCCTCGGGGGTGGCCCAGCGGCCGAGCAGCCCGATCAGTTGCCCCAGCTCCGGCGGCAGGCTCAGGATGTCGAGCGTGCCGGCGTCGGCCATCGTCGGCGGCGGCAGGCTGCTGCTGCGTTGCGGATCGGGCCGGTCGCGGTCGAACTCGCCTTCGGCCACGTCGAGCAGGTCGTGCTGCGTGACGAAGATCGGCCGCACGCCGATGGACAGTGCCTCGCCGATCAGGCCCGGCAGGTCGTGGTGGTGCTGCAGCCAGCTGCGCACGTCGGACGACGTGAGGCCGTTGCTGCCGAGCGTGACGCGCTGGCGGTCGGCCTGCTGCAGCGCGCGCGTGAACTGGCTGGCCATCGACAGCAGGCGCGCCTGGTCCTGGCCCAGCGCGCGGGCGGCCCGTTCGAGGCGCGGGCTGTCGTTGTGGTCCTGGATGATGGCCGACAGCGCCTGGCCGGCCTTGTCGACCAGGCTCAGTGCGCGGTCGAAGCGCGGCTGGGCCAGCCGCAGGCGGGCTTCGGAGCCGCTGGCGATGGCCTCGGCGAAGTCGTCGTGCAGGCGTGCCAGCTGCGCGTGCAGGTGCTGCAGCTGGCTGGCGTCGACCACGCCCAGCTGCTGCGAGCCCGCCACCTGGGCCAGCAGGCCGGAGAGTTCGTCGTCGCGCGGCGCGGCGGCCAGCGGTGCCAGCAGGGCCTGGGTCTGGTGGGCCAGCGGCGAGAGGTGATAGTCCTGTGCCGTGGCGTCCCACACCAGCAGGTCGAGATCGCGCAGGCGCTTCAGCGCGGCATCGAGCGGGTCGGGCAGCACGGCGTGGAACAGCTGGTTCACGTCGTCGCGCGAGAGCCGGCCCTGCGGTTGCGCCGCCAGTTCGAGAAAGCACCACAGGCGCAGCTTGACGAGCGCCGGGCTGCCGCTGAACAGGCCGCGCAACGCGTCGATGGCCGGCTGCTTCTGGCCGAGCACGAAGGACAGCGCATGTTCTTGCGGGTAGGCGGGGTCGCGGAAGAGGTCTTCGAACTGGACGACGTCGGCGGCGTCGGGGGTGAGCGGGGCCTCTTGCATCGGCGGGATTTTGCCTGATGGGGTGGCCTGCCGATCCGGGTGTGCCGGGTCTCTTTCTTGTTTCGCCGATTGCGGTTTGCGTTCGCCGGAACTATGTTTGTCCGACATGGCGCCGGCGCTGCCGGGCCATGCAGTGGCGCGAATGCGCCGCGGCTCGGATCGAGACACGGTGCTCGCGCGATCGAGGTCAGCAAACAACCTGCGCGGTTGGAAAGGAGTATCAAATGCTGGGCGAACGCATAGGCGAAGATACCGGCAAGGTCACCTCGCAACGGGTGCTCCCGGCCGCCAACGGAGCGCCGAGGATGGAGACCTCGTTCCACGCCGCCGGATCGATCTACGGCGTGGGGGCGAGCGACACGGGGACCTACGTGGCCACGATGCGGCCCGATGGCACGCTGTACGGCGAAGGCCAGGGCGTGTTGATGGGCAAGGGCGGCGAAGCGGCCACCTGGACCGGCCAGGGCATCGGCACGCTGAAGAAGGACGGCGCGATCAGCTACCGCGGCGCGTGCTACTACCAGAGTGCAGCACCGGCGTGGGCGCGGCTGAACGGCATCGTGGGGGTCTTCGAGTTCGAGGTCGATGCGCAAGGCAACACCAAGGGACAGCTCTGGGAATGGAAGTAGCCTGAACCTTGGCCTTTGGAGGGTGTGGATGACGCCCTCCCGAAGAAGCCTCCGGCTGTCGTGGTCGGAGGTTTTTCATTTTTACGATCGCTCGCGCTGATGGGCAGCGCGGCGCGCAGCGTTGACGAGAGCGGAAGCGCGGGTCAGTCCAGCCAAGGATTGCGCAGCGCTACATGCGCCTTTTCGTAGTCGTCGATGTCGCGAGTCACCACCGTCAGCGCGTGATGGAGTGCTGATGCAGCGATGATCAAGTCGGGTTGCGAAAAGGTGTGCCCGACTTTGCGCCCTTCCTCCACGAGCAGCCGCCACTTGAGCATGATGTCTTCGCTGATCGGAAGGACTCGGTTTTCGAACATGGGCCGCAACTTGTGGGTCAACCAGTCGTGCAGGTCCGCGCGCCGGTGCGCATCAGCGACCAGTTCAATGCCGAAACGAATCTCTGCGAGCGACACGGCGCTGACGAACAGGCTTTCCAGCGGTTGCTTTTCGATGAATGCGATCACCTTGCGGTTTGGTTTTGGGCGTCGCAGCTCCGACAGGATGTTCGTGTCGAGCAACCACCCGCTCACAGCTTCACATCCCTGACCGGCATGGGTGCACGACGGGTCGATTCGAGGTCGGTCTCGGGAGAGGGAGACGACTGCAGCGCATCGATCAGGGCGCGCCCTGTGCGAGCGCCCTGCAGGCGTCGGAAGTCATCGGCGGCAATGACGACCACTTCGTCGCGTCCGTGAATCGTGACGTGCTGCGGGCCTTCGCTGTGCACACGGCGCACCAGTTCGCTGAACCGCGCCTTGGCGTCCTGCAACACCCAATGTCCCGGCAGTGCTGAGGACCGTCCCTTCGAGTTCGAGATCTTGTTCATGGTGTCGATTTTGAGAATCTGGTCTGTCTGACCAGATTAGCATGCCGAAGCGGTGTATGGCCTCCGCGTGTAAGGTCCGATCGCGGCAACCCGACCTACGCGCTGCCGACCCGAAAGTTCACAGGAGTGCTGCCGTGAAGCCCGTTTCCATCCCATCCCGCCGCCGCATGCTGGCCGCCGCCACCTTGCTGGCCAGTGCCGGCGCCGTCGTCGCGCTGTCCGCCTTCGCCGGCGGCGACAACGCCGCTCGCATCGTCCCGCCCCTGTCCACTGCCCAGCCCGCTTCCACCGCGACGACCGAAACCGCCGTCCTCGCCGGCGGCTGCTTCTGGGGCGTGCAGGCCGTCTTCCAGCACGTCAAGGGCGTCACCGGCGCCGTCTCCGGCTATGCCGGCGGCGAGGCCGACACGGCCGTCTACGAAGCCGTCGGCACCGGTTCCACCGGCCATGCCGAGGCGGTGCAGGTCAGCTACGACCCCAAGGTGGTCAGCTATGCCCGCATCCTGCAGATCTATTTCTCGGTCGCGCACGATCCGACGCAGCTGAACCGCCAGGGCCCGGACACCGGCACGCAGTACCGCTCGGCCGTCTTCCCGCTCAACGACGACCAGGCGCGCGTCGCGAAGGCCTACATCGCCCAGCTCGACCAGGCGCGTACCTTCAAGTCGGCCCTGGTCACGCGCGTCGAGCCCGGTCGCCGCTTCTTCCCGGCCGAGGCCTACCACCAGGATTTCCTGGCCCGCAACCCGCGCCATCCGTACATCGTCTTCAACGACCTGCCCAAGCTCGACGACCTGAAGCGCCTGTTCCCCGAAGCCTGGCGTGCCGATCCGGTGCTGGTCGGCAAGGCGCTCGCCTCTTGAGCGGGCAACTTGAGCGGGCAAAAAAAAGCCAGCGGCACCGGGCCGCTGGCGGGATCAAAGTGGCAACTGCTTCGCCATCATACTGTATGAAACAACAGTTCTCTTGATGCAGACCATTCACAGATCTTTACCCCCCAGCCAATCCCGCTTCACCCCTGCTCGCGATCATTCATTCCATCGGCCCGAACCCCCGGACCTTGTTGGAGAACGACGATGAGCAACGTGACCACACTCGACGCGCTGAGCCGTGAAAAGCCGCGCGGCATCAAGCGCCTGCTGGGCGGCATGCTGCTGGCCGTGGCCGGCACGCTGGCCTTGTCGGCCTGGGCCCAGAACGAACCTCCGCACCCCGGCTACGGCGGCGGCGCCCGCATGCACCACGCCGCGATGGGCGGCCCCGGCATGTTCATGGGCCGGCCCGAGCAGATGAACCGCATGGTCGACCGCATGCTGGACGGCCTGGGCACCAGCGAGGCCCAGCGCACGCAGATCAAGCAGATCGTGCAGGCCGCCGCAGCCGACCTGAAGACCCAGCACGAGGCCGCTCGCGGCCTGCACGAAAAGGGCCTGCAGCTGCTCTCCGCCCCCACCATCGATGCAGCCGCCGTCGAATCGCTGCGCCAGCAGACCGAAGCCCAGCACGACCAGGCCAGCCGCCGCGTCACGCAAGGCCTGATCGACGTCGCCAAGGTGCTGACGCCCGAGCAGCGTGCCAAGCTGGCCCAGCGCATGAAGCTGCGCGAAGACGAACGCCGCGACCGCATGCAGCGCATGCAGAAGGAGCATCCGCCGCGCAAGTGACGGCCGTTCCATCCCGGTGCGAAACTTGTGATCTCATTCAGACCTTTCCATCTCTCCGGCTCGCGGCCCCAGGCCGCGGGCCCTTCGGCTTTTGCAGAGGCTGCGCCATCCATGACGTCCCGCGTGTTGTTGATCGATGACGATGCCCGCCTGTCGGCCATGGTGGGCGACTACCTGCGAGGCTCCGGCTTCGAGGTCGAAACCGCCGGCTCGCTGGCCGCCGGCCGCGAACGCCTCGCCGGCAGCCCCTACGACGCGCTGGTGCTCGACCTGATGCTGCCCGACGGCGACGGCCTCGACCTGTGCCGCGAACTGCGCGCCAACCCGCGCACCCGCCAGCTGCCGCTGCTGATGCTGACCGCGCGCGGCGAACCGATGGACCGCATCGTCGGCCTCGAGCTCGGCGCCGACGACTACCTGCCCAAGCCCTTCGAACCGCGCGAGCTGCTGGCGCGCGTCAAGGCGCTGCTGCGGCGCGCCACGCCGCCCGCGGTGGCCGACGAGGTGCTGCGCTTCGGCCGGCTCGAGATCGACCTCGGCGAACGCGTCGCCCGCCTGGGTGGCGCCACCTGCGACCTCACCAGCCACCAGTTCGACCTGCTGGTCGTGCTCGCGCAAAGCTCGGGCCGCGTGCTGTCGCGCGACCAGATCATGGACTTGCTGAAAGGCCACCCGCTGGAGGCCTTCGACCGGTCCATCGACGTGCACATCTCGCGCATCCGCGCCGTGATCGAGGACGATCCGAAGAACCCGCGCCGCGTGCTGACGGTGCGCGGCGCCGGCTACGTGTTCGCGAAGAAGCAGGACGCGGAGGGCGCCGACTGATGAGCCGGGAGGGCTGAGACCATGCGCACGCTGACGCTGCGGATCTACCTCACCGTGGTCACGGTGCTGCTGCTGTTCGCCTCCGGCTCGGCCTGGCTGTTCCAGCGTCACATCGAGGACGAGCGCGTGCGTGCCGACAACGTGCTGTCCGAACGCATGGCCGCCTGGGGCGACCTGATCCAGCGCTCGCTGCCGGGCGCCGAGTCGCCGCCCGAGGACCAGGCCCAGGCCTTGCGCGAATGGTCGCAGCGCTTGCGCCTGCCGCTCGCGCTCGACGATCCGCACGGCGACCGCATCTCGGCCTCCGACTCCTTCGTGCTGCGCCAGGGCGAAGGCCAGACGCGCAGCTTTCAGATCCACCTCGAGGACGGCCGCACGCTGTGGGTGCTGCGGCCCGGCCTGCGCCGCCCGCCGCCCGACGGGCGGCCCGATTTCGCGCCGCTGCCGCCCAACCTCCCGTTCGTGCCGCCGAGCTGGCAGCGCGGCGTCGGCACCATCGTCGTGCTGGTGCTGCTGTTCGTCGCGGTGGCCGCCGGCGCCTGGCCGGTGGTGCGGCGGCTGACGCGCCGGCTGCAGGCGCTCAAGCGCGGCGTCGAGCAGTTCGGGGCCGGCGAGCTGCACCACCGCGTCGAGGTCTCCGGCCGCGACGAGGTGGCCGCGGTGGCCACCAGCTTCAACCTCGCCGCCGAGCGCATCGAGGCGCTGGTGCGCTCGCACCAGTCGCTGCTGGCCAACGCGAGCCACGAGCTGCGCTCGCCGCTGGCCCGGCTGCGCATGGCGGTGTCGATGCTGGAAGACGCGACGCCCGATCAACGGCAACGGCTGCGGCGCGAGATCGACACCAACGTCGGCGAGCTGGACGCACTGGTCGAAGAGGTGCTGCTCGCCAGCCGGCTCGATGCCCAGAAGCAGCTCGACAAGCGCGAGCCGGTCGAGCTGCTGGCGCTGGCCGCCGTCGAAGGCTCGCGCTTCGGGGCCGTCGCCGACGGCGCCACCGTCACCGTGGCGGGCGATGAACGGCTGATCCGCCGCGCCTTGCGCAACCTGCTGGAAAACGCCCGCCGCTACGGCGGTGACGACATCACGATCGAGGTGCATGGCGCATCCGGCCGCGCCGTCGTGAAGGTGTGCGACCGCGGCCCCGGCGTGCCCGAGGGCTCGCGCGAGCGCATCTTCGAATCCTTCTACCGCCTGCCCGGCCATGCCGAGCAGGCCGGTGGCGTGGGCCTCGGGCTGAGCCTGGTCAAGCAGATCGCCGAGCGGCACGGTGGCAGCGTGCGCTGCGAAGCGCGCGAGGGCGGCGGCAGCTGCTTCGAGCTCAGCCTGCCGATGGCCTGATCAGGCGGCCTGCCTCACACCGATTTCTGGCGCCACAGCCAGATCAGGAAGGCACTCAGCCCGACCGCGGCCGACACCAGCCCTGCGGTACACGCCGACCAGAAGCCGACCGCGCCCTGCAGTGCCACCGGCGTCGTGCCCAGCGTGTTGAACGCGACGACGTAGCCGCCGCCGAGCCCGATGCCCCAGATCGCGAACGCGTAGATCAGCATCGGCACGGTCGCAAGCCGGTAGGCCCGCAGCACGAAGGACGCGATCGTCTGCGCCGCATCGGCGACGTGGAACACCGCCACCCAGGCCAGCAGCGGCATCGCCGCGGCGATGATGGTCGCATCGCGCGTGTACGCCCCCAGCACTGCCTCGCGCGCCAGGTACACCGCCGAGCCCARCACCGCCGCGATCGCCATGCCGATCAGCAGGCTGTGCCAGCCGATGCGGCGCGCGTCCGCCGCGTCGTGCGCGCCGATGCGTTGCGCCACCAGCGTGCCGGCGGCATTGGCCAGTGCCAGCGGCAGCATGAACATCAGCGAGATCAGGTTGGCCGCCAGCTGGTGGCCGGCCACCGCGGTGCTGCCGATGCGCGAGATGAAGAAGGCCATGAAGGTGAAGCCGGTCACCTCGATCAGGATCGAGCCGCCCATCGGGATGCCCAGGCGCAGCAGCGCGGCCAGGCTCGCGCGGTCGGGCGGCGGGAACGGATGGCCGCGCAGGCCGAAGTCGGCATAGAAGCGGTCGCGCCTGAGCACCTGCCAGCCGGCCGCGAGCTGCAGCCACATCACGATCGCCGTCGCGACGCCGCAGCCGGCCGCGCCCAGCGCCGGCACCTCCACCGGACCGAGCGTGAAGCCGAAGATCAGCGCCGCATTCAGCGGCAGCTTCGCCATCAGCGCGCCCAGCTGCAGCAGCATCACGGTGGCGGGGCGCGAGATCGCGGTGTTGAAGCCGCGGAACGCGGTGAACATCAGGGCCGGCGGCAGCGCGAACGCGAGCGCGCCCAGGTAGCCGCGCACGCGCTCGGCCACCTCGGGCGAGGCATGCGCCAGCGCCAGGAAGGGCTGCGGCATCAGCAGCAGCGCACAGCCGGGGATGGCCAGCAGCAGCGACAGCCACACCGCCTGCTGGAACTGCCGGCCGGCGCCGGGCAGGTCGCGCGCGCCGAACAGCTGGCCGGCCACCGGCCCGATCGCCAGCACGATGCCCATCAGGCCGACGAAGATCGTGATGTAGGTGGCGCCGCCGATGGCCAGTGCCGCCAGGTCGAGCGCGGTGTGGCGCGCCACCATCACGGTGTCGGCCGTGCTGAAGGCCAGCACCGCGAGCTGGCCGACGAACACCGGCCAGGCCAGGCGCCCGATGCGGCCGGCGCTGCCCCACAGGCCGTGGCCGCTCACGCGGGGGTCTCGCCGCCGGCCGGCTGCGTGGGTTGCGGTGGATGCAGCACGCGTTCGGCGTAGCGGTTGAAGCGCCAGGCCGTGCCTTCCATCGTGATGCGTCGCCAGGTGATGCGCTTCTCGGCCGGCGTCATCTCGGTCCACAGCTGCACCTCGTCGAAGGTGCGGCCGCAGCCCTTGCAGACGTCGTCGCCCTGGCTGGTCGAGCAGATCGCGATGCACGGTGCATCGGGCGTGCTGGCATACCAGTCCAGCCAGGCGTCGCGGGCCTTGGCCGGCATCGAGGCCTCGTCGCACTCGCTCTCGTGGTAATACACCAGCAGCGCGTACACCTCGGCCAGCGCCAGCACCTGCGGGCAGGCGGTGATGCCGTCGGGCGACGGGCTTCGATCGCGCCACCAGTTGATGGCGGACTCGATGTCGGTGATGTGGATGGCGGCCATGGACATGCTCTGCGGGGGGCAGAGCATAGCGCGGCTCGCTAGTCCTGCGCTGCCGCCAGGGCCGCCAGCGCGGCTTCGACGACGGCGCGCTCGGCCGTCAGGTCCACCGGCGCGCCGGCCAACGCGGCCGCGCCTTCGGTCTTCAGCCGCTTGACCCAGCTGCCGGCCTCGCGACCTTCGGCGATGCCGCGGCTTTGCAGCAGCACGCTGTTGTCGGATGCGCTGAGCTTGAAATAGAACAGGCCGTCGGCTTCGCGGTACTGCTTGAAGACGGGCAGGGCGGGCTTGCCGGTGGTCGGTGAATCCGCGTGGCCGGCCCGGGTCGCCAGTGCAGTCATCGGACGCAGGCCGACCGCCTTGCGCAGCTCGGCCAGGAACGGCGTCGCCACCGCGCGCGCCTTGCGGGCACCGACCAGCAGCGCCTCTTCGATGCGCTCGGGGTGTGCCATCAGATCGGCATAGTGCGCGCGCATCGGGCCGACGTGCGCCTCGATCAGCTCGACCAGCCGCTGCTTCGCATCGCCCCAGCCCAGGCCGGCGCGCAGCTCGTCGCGGAAGGCCTTGCGCTGCTCCGTGGTCGCGAACGCGTCGTACAGCGTCACCAGCGGTGCACCGTCCGGATCCTTGGGCTCGCCCGGCAGGCGCGAATCGGTCACGATGCGCGCGATCGCTTCCTTCAGGCCCTTGGCGCCGCCCTCGAACAGCGGGATCGTGTTGTCGTAGCTCTTCGACATCTTGCGGCCGTCCAGCCCGGGCAGCATCGCGACGTCCTCGTCGACCTGGGCCTGCGGCAGCACGAACAGGTCGCGGCCCTGGCCGAACAGGTGGTTGAAGCGCTGCGCGACGTCGCGCGTCATCTCCAGGTGCTGGACCTGGTCGCGCCCGACCGGCACGCGGTGCGCGTTGAACAGCAGGATGTCGGCCGCCATCAGGATCGGGTAGCTGTACAGCCCCATCGTGATGCCGGCATCCAGGTCTTCGCCCAGGGCTTCGTTGGCATCGGTCGCGGCCTTGTAGGCGTGGGCGCGGTTCATCTGCCCCTTGGCCGTCACGCAGGTCAGCAGCCAGGTGAGCTCGGACGTCTCGGGGATGTCGCTCTGGCGGTAGAACGTGACGCGCTGCGGGTCGAGCCCGGCGGCCAGCCAGGTGGCGGCGATCTCCAGGCGCGAGCGCTCGATGCGGTCGGGCTCGTCGCACTTGATCAGCGCGTGGTAGTCCGCCAGGAAGAGGAAGCTTTCGACGCCGGGTTCGCGGCTGGCCGCGATGGCCGGGCGGATCGCGCCGACGTAGTTGCCGAGGTGGGGGGTGCCGGTCGTGGTGATGCCGGTGAGCACGCGTTGCGTCATGGTGGCGTGCATTGTAGGTGGGGCCTCTCGGGCCCTGTCGCCGCGCCGCCACTACACTGCCGGCCGATGAAACGCATCGTGATCCTGATCTCCGGCCGCGGCACCAACATGGAGGCCATCGTGCAGGCCTGCGCCGCCGAAGGCTGGCCGGCACGCGTGGCGGCGGTGATCAGCAACCGGCCCGATGCGGCCGGCCTGGCCTTCGCGCGCGAGCGCGGCATCGCGACCGTGGCGGTCGATCACAAGCTGTTCCTGCAGCGCGAGGCCTTCGACGCCGCGCTGGCCGCCGCGATCGACGGCTTCCGCCCCGACGTGCTGGTGCTGGCCGGCTTCATGCGCATCCTGGGCGACGGCTTCGTGCAGCGCTTCGCGGGGCGCATGGTCAACGTGCATCCGTCGCTGCTGCCGGCCTTCACCGGCCTGCACACGCACCGGCGCGCGATCGAGGCGGGCTGCAAGGCGGCCGGTGCGACCGTGCATTTCGTGACCCCGGCGCTGGACCACGGGCCGATCATCGCGCAGGCCGTCGTGCCGGTGCTGCCGGGCGACAGCGAGGCCACGCTCGCCGCGCGCGTGCTCGAACGCGAGCACCTGATGTACCCGCGCGCCGTGCGCTGGCTGGTGCAGGACCTGCTGCGGGTCGACGGCGACGTCGTCACGCACACCGGCGGCGAATCGCAGCTGCTGTAGACGGGGGGCGGCGCTCAGAACAGGCTGGCCGCGGTGTTGACCGCCATCGCGAGGATCGCGGTGTTGAACCCGAAGGACAGCAGCGATTGCACGATCACGACGCGCCGCATCGAGGTCGTCGTGACCACGATGTCGGAGGTCTGGGATGCCACCGCGATCGTGAACGAGAAGTACAGGAAGTCGCCGTAGCGGCGCGGCGCCTTCGCATCGCCCGGGAAGCCGAGGCCGCCGTTGGCCTCGTGGGTGAAATACGTGCTTGCGTAGCTGAGTGCGAACAGCGTCGGCAGCAGCAGCCAGCAGCCGGTCACCGTCGCCAGCGCGAACGCGACGTGGGCCCAGGCATCGCGCGGCGACGCGCCTTTGGCGCCGCTCAGCTCGAAGCCGATCGCCGCGACGCTCGCGATGACGGCCACGATCGCGATGCCCAGCACGACGGCGTGGCCCTCGGCCTGCGCGACCGCGGTGCGGTGCAGGTGCTGGTGGTCGGCGCGCGCCATGATCCAGAACACCTGCAAAAGGTAGAGCCACACGGCGGTGTTCCAGCCCAGCAGCAGGTGGGTCATGCCGCGATCCCCGGCCGGCGCGAGCGCTGCGACCACCGCCCCGGCGGCCACCGAGATCAGCAGGTGCGGGCGCGCGCGGACCTGCGCCAGCAGCGTTTTCATGGTTCGGCGAGGCGCTCGAAGCGCGGGCGCACGACGCCGTCGACCTGCACCGTCTCGACGAACATCTCGAACGGCCGCACCCACCAGCCGGTGTCGTTGTAGAGCGGGCGGTAGACCACCATCGCGGCCAGCGTCTCGCTGTGGCGCGCGACGCCGATCACCTCGTAGTCGCCGCCCTTGTAGTGCCGGTAGCGGCCGAAAGGCAGGGTCGGAAGCGGCGGCAGATCGGGTTCGTCCATCCCGGCAAGGATAATCGCGGGATGCATCCGAACGCCTTGCTCGAACTCGCCACTGAACTGTTGCACCGCGTGCTGCGATTCGACACCCCCGCCGACAGCGTCGTGTCGGCCTTCTTCAAGGAGCACCGCGTGCTCGGTGCGCGCGAGCGCCACACGCTGGCCGAGACCACCTACACCGTGCTGCGCAAGCGCCTGCTGTTCCAGCACCTCGCGCAGTCGGGCAAGGGCGAGATGGAGCGGCGCCTTGCGCTGCTGGGCTGGCAGGGCAACGAAGGTTTCCTGCGCGCCGCGATGAACGACTTCGAGCAGCACTGGCTGCCCAAGGTGCAGGCGGTCGACACGGCCGCGCTGCCCGACAAGCTGCGCCACAACCTGCCCGAGTGGCTGGCCGAGCGCCTGCAGGCCGCGCTGGGCGACGAGTTCTGGCCGCTGGTGAACAGCCTGAACGACAGCGCGGCGTTGGACCTGAGGGTCAACACCTTCAAGGCCAAGCGCGAAGACGTGCAGGCGGCGCTGGCCGCCAAGGGCATCGACGCCCAGCCGACGCCTTACTCGCCCTGGGGGCTGCGCATCCAGGGCAAGCCGGCCGTGAACAAGCTGGAGGTGTTCACCGCCGGCGACGTGGAGGTGCAGGACGAGGGCAGCCAGCTGCTGTCGCTGATCACCGATGCGAAGCGCGGCGAGATGGTGGTCGATTTCTGCGCCGGGGCCGGCGGCAAGACGCTGGCGCTGGGCGCGGCGATGCGCAACACCGGGCGGCTGTACGCCTTCGACACCTCCGGCCACCGGCTGGCGGCGCTGAAGCCGCGGCTTGCGCGCAGCGGGCTGTCGAACGTCTACCCGGTGCAGATCGCGCACGAGCGCGACGAGCGCATCAAGCGGCTGGCCGGCAAGATCGACCGCGTGCTGGTCGACGCGCCGTGTTCGGGGCTGGGCACGCTGCGCCGCAATCCCGACCTGAAATGGCGCCAGTCGCCCGAGTCGGTGGAGGAGCTGAAGGCCAAGCAGACCGCCATCCTCGACAGCGCGGCGCGGCTGCTGAAGCCGGGTGGCCGGCTGGTCTACGCCACCTGCAGCCTGCTGGAGGCCGAGAACGAGGGCATCGCCCAGGCCTTCACCGAAGCGCACCAGCGCGAGTTCGCGCCGCTCGACGCCGCGGTCGCGCTCGAAAAGGCGCACGCCGGCTCGCCGGGCGAGCTTGTCAGCAATGGTTTCGTGCGCCTGTGGCCGAACCGGCATGCCACCGACGGATTTTTCGCCGCCGTCTGGGAGCGCAAATAGATCTCCGGAGTGAGTGAGCGCAAACAAGCTCGCGCTTGAATTCCGTCAAAACGCTGCCAACTCAGGAACTGCAGGGTGCAAACCCTGTTCTTTCTGCGGGTTGTTCCTGGAGGGGGTCCCCTACAATGCGGGACCCGTTTCTTGTGTGACGGTGCAAAGGCGCTTTGATGAATCTATTGATGACGGTCTGGGATGGTCTCGTGAACTGGCTGGCGAACGGCCTGGTCGAAACGACGTGGTGGCAAATCATTGTCATCATGCTGGTTCTGACCCACATCACGATTGCATCTGTCACGATCTTCCTGCACCGCTCGCAAGCGCACCGCTCGCTCGACCTGCATGCCGCGCCGTCGCATTTCTTCCGGCTGTGGCTGTGGCTGACCACCGGCATGGTGACCAAGGAGTGGGTCGCGATCCACCGCAAGCACCACGCGAAGTGTGAAACGCAGGAAGACCCGCACAGCCCGGTCGCCCATGGCATCAAGACCGTCCTGTTCACCGGCAGCGAGCTGTACCGCGCGGAAGCCAAGAACCAGGAGACGCTCGCCAAGTACGGCCACAACACGCCGGACGACTGGATCGAGCGCAACCTCTACACCCGCTACAGCTGGCAAGGCGTCGGCGTGATGCTGATCATCGACCTGATGCTGTTCGGCGCGATCGGTGCCACGGTGTGGGCGGTGCAGATGGCGTGGATCCCGGTCACCGCGGCCGGCATCATCAACGGCCTGGGCCACTGGTGGGGCTATCGCAATTTCGAGGCGGCCGACGCCAGCACCAACATCTCGCCGTGGGGCGTGATCATCGGTGGCGAGGAGTTGCACAACAACCACCACACCTACCCGACCTCGGCCAAGCTGTCGGTCAAGAAGTACGAGTTCGACATCGGCTGGGCCTACATCCGCGGCCTGGAGATGCTGGGCCTGGCCAAGGTCCGCAAGACGCCGCCGATGCTGAAGCTGGGCGACGTGCGCCCGGTGGCCGACTCGAAGACGCTGGAGGCGATCATCGCCAACCGTTACGAGGTGATGGCCAAGTACGCCGGCGGCCTGCGCGATGCATGCCGTGCCGAGGTGAAGCGGTTGAAGGCCGAGGGCGTGGCGGGCAGCGCGAAGCTGGCCAACATGCGCCTGGCTCGCCGCTGGCTGCACCGCGACGAGGACAAGATCCCGCACCACGTGAAGGCCCAGGTCGCGAGCGTGTGTGCCGACAGCCCGGCGCTGTCGAAGCTCGTGACGATGCGCGAAGAGCTGCGCCAGCTGTGGACCCGCACCAATGTGTCTGCCGAGCAGCTGGTGATCGACCTGCAGGCCTGGTGCAAGAAGGCCGAGGAGAGCGGCATCGCCGCGCTGCAGGAATTTGCGGTCAAACTGCGGGCCGCGCACGCCTGACAGTGCGTCCCCTGCCTGATGAAGAGCCCGCTTCGAGCGGGCTTTTTTGTGGGCGGCGATCCCCGGAGGTCCGTGGCCCGGATGCCAATCCAGGGCCCAACGTTTCGGCAACAAAAAACCCGCCGGGCCTGCGCCGAGCGGGTTTCTGGTGAACCGGGAGCCGAATTACTTCAGCTTCGTTTCCTTGTACATCACGTGCTTGCGAGCCTTCGGATCGAACTTCATGATCTCGATCTTCTCGGGCGTCGTCTTCTTGTTCTTGTCGGTCGTGTAGAAGTGACCGGTGCCGGCTGACGATTCCAGCTTGATCTTTTCGCGTCCACCTTTTGCCATGATCAGCTCCTAAATCAGAGTTCGCCGCGGGCGCGCAGGTCCGCAACGACTTGCTCGATGCCGACCTTGTCGATCAGACGCAGCGCGGCGTTCGTGATGCGCAGGCGGACCCAGCGGTTTTCGGTTTCCAGCCAGAAGCGACGGTACTGCAGGTTAGGCAGGAAACGGCGCTTGGTCCGGTTGTTGGCGTGGGAAACATTGTTTCCCACCATCGGGCCCTTACCCGTGACTTGACAGACGCGTGCCATGACGCTTCTCCACTTGAATCTCGTTTCAGGAGTGGCATCCAGAGCAGGCGTTCGCTTGGGTGCGTTCGCTTGGGTAGATGCCCCTTCGAAAGCTCTCTGGCAAGCCATCCATTCAATGGCCTGCCGCTTTCGGCAAAGACCGCGATTATAGCCAGCTTTTTGGACAGGCGCCAGTTCAGGCGACGCCCTGCTCCAGGAAGCGCTGGGCATCCAGCGCCGCCATGCAGCCGGTGCCGGCGCTCGTGATGGCCTGGCGGTAGACGTGGTCCTGCACGTCGCCGGCGGCGAACACGCCCGGCACGGTGGTCATGGTCGCGAAGCCGCCCAGGCCGCTGCGCGTCACGATGTAGCCGTCCTTCATCTCGAGCTGGCCCTTGAAGATGTCGGTGTTGGGCTGGTGGCCGATCGCGATGAAGCAACCCTTCAGCGTCAGCTCGGTGGTGCCGCCGCCCTGCGTGCTGCGCAGGCGCACGCCGGTGACGCCGGAGCTGTCGCCCAGCACCTCGTCCAGCGTCTGCCACAGGTGCAGCTCCATCTTGCCGGCCTTGACCTTCTCCGCCACCTTGTCGACCAGGATGGCTTCGGCGCGGAACTTGTCTCGGCGGTGGATCAGGTGCACCTTGCGCGCGATGTTCGACAGGTACAGCGCCTCCTCGACCGCGGTGTTGCCGCCACCGACCACGCAGACGTCCTGGTCGCGGTAGAAGAAGCCGTCGCAGGTGGCGCAGCCGCTGACGCCGCGGCCCATGAAGGCTTCTTCGGACGGCAGGCCGATGTACTTGGCCGACGCGCCGGTGCAGATGATCAGCGCATCGCAGGTGTAGGTGCCGGAGTCGCCCTTCAGCGTGAACGGACGCTTCGAGAAATCGACCTGGTTGATGTGGTCGAACACGATCTCGGTGTTGAAGCGCTCGGCATGCTGCAGGAAGCGCTGCATCAGGTCCGGTCCTTGCACGCCCATCACGTCGGCCGGCCAGTTGTCGACCTCGGTCGTCGTCATCAGCTGGCCGCCTTGCGCGATGCCCGTCACCAGCATCGGCTTCAGGTTGGCCCGGGCTGCGTAGATCGCCGCGGTGTAGCCGGCCGGGCCGGAGCCAAGAATGAGAACCTGGGCATGCTTGGGGGTGCTGTTCATGAAGAAGCTCGAGAGAACGGGTGGGTGCGCGTGGCGCAAAGGCAGCGAAAAACGCAGCCGAGTCTGACATGGGGTTGACTCCGGCTGGTGTCAATCTGCGTAATGGTGACAATAGCGAAATTGTAGGAACCGTGAGTTTTCCACGTTTGCCGGCAGCCACCCCATACAGGAGGAAGTTCGATGGCCATGTTGTCCAATCTTGACCTGATTCGGCGAGTACCGCTGTTTTCCATGCTCACCAACGAGCAGGCGACAGCGATCGCCGACAGCGTGGTCAAGCGGCGTTTCCGCCGCGGCGAGATAGTCGTGGAGCATGGCAAGAAGTCGAATGCCCTCTTCATCCTGCTGACCGGCCGCGCCCGCGTGCTCACGTCGGATTCGCGCGGCCGCGAGGTCATCCTCGCGGTGCTGCAACCCGGCGACTACGTCGGCGAGATGAGCCTGATCGACAACGAGCCGCACTCGGCCACGGTGCGCGCCGAGGTGCAGACCGACATGCTGATCCTCGGTCGCGCCGAGTTCGCGCGTTGCCTGCCCGAGAACTCCAGCCTGTCCTACGCCATCATGCGCGGCCTGGTGTCGCGCCTGCGCAGCGCCGACCGCCAGATCGAATCGCTGGCACTGCTCGACGTGTACGGCCGCGTCGCGCGTTCGCTGCTCGACATGTCCGAGGACGACGGCGACATCAAGATCATTCGCAACAAGGTGTCACGCCAGGACCTGGCCAAGATCGTCGGCGCCTCGCGCGAGATGGTCAGCCGCGTCATGAAGGACCTGGAAGACCGCGGCATCGTCGAGACGCAGGAAAACGGCTCGGTGATCATCAAGGAGCGCTTGACCAGCGGTTGATCGCGGCCAGGCCATCGCGATCGGCCACAATCCGCCGATGACCTTTCCGCTCGGATCGCTTCGTGCCGACAACGGCAGCGCCGCACCGGCCGGCCCTGCGCACGCCGGCACCTACACCCGCTCCGGTTCCACTGGCCCTGCCGCCAGTGCCGACCCGGCCGGCCTGCGCACGCAACTGGCCGTGCTGGTCGGCGGCGTGCTGTGGCTGCTGGCCGTGCTGGCACTCATCACGCACCAGGCCGCCGACGCGGCGTTCTCCACCTCCGGCACCAGCGCGGTCGCGCTGAACAAGGCCGGCACGCTGGGCGCCTGGTTCTCCGACATCGCGTTCGTCGTCGTCGGCTATTCGGTCTGGTGGCTGGTGGCGATCGCGGCGCGTGCCTGGCTGTCCGCGCTCGCTCGGCTGCTGCGCCACGGCGAAGAGCCGGCCGGCCCGCGCGATGCGCGCCCGGCCTGGGCCTTCTGGGCCGGCGTGCTGGTGCTGATGTGCGCCAGCACCGCGCTCGAATGGACGCGCCTCTACCAGTGGGAGGCCGGTGTCGCGGGCGGCCACGCCGGCGGCGTGCTCGGCTACCTGCTGGGCCCGCTGAGCATGAAGCTGCTGGGCTTCGCCGGCTCGGGCGTGCTGTGGATCGCGGCGCTGGTGGCCGGCAGCGCGCTGGCCTTCCGCTTCTCGTGGGTGAGGCTGGCCGAACGCATCGGTGCCTGGACCGACTCGCTGCGCGAACGCCGCGTCGAGCGCATCGAGCGCGCCGAAGACCACCGCCTGGGCGAGCAGGCGCTGCGCGAGCGCGAGCATGTCGTCGAGGTCGAGCACCAACTGGCCGAAGACCACGCGCCCATCGTCATCGAGGCGCCGGTGATCGAGGTGCCCAAGTCCGAGCGTGTCGTGAAGGAGCGCCAGAAGCCGCTCTTCACCGAGCTGTCCGACACCAAGCTGCCGCAGGTCGACCTGCTGGACGCCGCACCGGGCCGCATGGAGACCGTGACGCCCGAGACGCTGGAGATGACCTCGCGGCTGATCGAGAAGAAGCTGAAGGATTTCGGCGTCGAGGTGCGCGTGGTCGCGGCCTCGCCGGGCCCGGTGATCACGCGCTACGAGATCGAGCCGGCCACCGGCGTGAAGGGCTCGCAGGTGGTCAACCTCGCGAAGGACCTGGCGCGCTCGCTCAGCCTCGTCAGCATCCGCGTGGTCGAGACCATCCCCGGCAAGAACTACATGGCGCTGGAGCTGCCGAACCCGAAGCGGCAGACGATCCGGCTGTCCGAGATCCTCGGCTCGCAGGTCTACAACGATGCGTCGTCGCAGCTGACGATGGGCCTGGGCAAGGACATCGTCGGCGGCCCGGTGGTGGCCGACCTCGCGAAGATGCCGCACTGCCTGGTGGCCGGCACCACCGGCTCGGGCAAGTCGGTGGGCATCAACGCGATGATCCTGAGCCTGCTGTACAAGGCCGAGGCAAGGGACGTGCGGCTGATCCTCATCGACCCGAAGATGCTCGAGATGAGCGTCTACGAGGGCATCCCGCACCTGCTGGCGCCGGTCGTCACCGACATGAAGCACGCCGCCAACGCGCTGAACTGGTGCGTCGGCGAGATGGAGCGGCGCTACAAGCTGATGAGCAAGCTGGGCGTGCGCAACCTGAGCGGCTACAACAAGAAGATTGCCGACGCCACCGAGCGCGGCGAGATCCTCGGCAACCCGTTCAGCCTGACGCCCGAGCAGCCCGAACCGCTGGAGCGCCTGCCCTTCGTCGTGGTCGTGATCGACGAGCTGGCCGACCTGATGATGGTSGTSGGYAARAAGRTCGARGAGCTGATCGCSCGYMTCGCGCAGAAGGCGCGSGCSGCCGGYATYCACCTGATCCTKGCRACGCAGCGCCCGWSSGTCGACGTCATCACSGGCCTGATCAAGGCCAACATCCCGACSCGYMTKKCGTTCCAGGTCAGCAGCAAGATCGACWSSCGCACCATYCTCGACCAGATGGGCGCCGAGGCGCTGCTGGGCATGGGCGACATGCTGTACATGCCSYCGGGCACCGGSCTGCCGRTSCGCGTGCACGGCGCCTACGTCAGCGACGAAGAGGTGCACCGCGTCGTCGACTACCTGAAGAAGCAGGGCGAGCCGAACTACATCGAAGGCATCCTCGAAGGCGGCACGCTCGACAGCGACGGCGGCGATGCGCCGGCCGGCGGTTCCGAGGGCGCATCCGGCGAGGCCGACCCGATGTACGACCAGGCGGTGGGCATCGTGCTGCAGCACCGGCGCGCGTCGATCTCGCTGGTGCAGCGGCACCTGCGCATCGGCTACAACCGCGCGGCCCGGTTGCTGGAACAAATGGAGAAATCCGGGCTCGTAACTGCCATGTCCACCAACGGCAACCGAGACATCATCGTGCCCAAGCGAGATGAATAAATCCTTGCACAAGTTCCTGCGTCCGCCCGTGCTGCTGGCGGCCACGCTGCTGGCGGCCACGCTGCTGGCCGCGGCCGGTGCGGCCCGGGCCGATTCGACCGACACGCTGCGCGAGTTCGTGCGCGACGTGAAGAGCGGCAAGGCCGCGTTCACGCAGACCGTGACCTCGCCCGACGGCGTGAAGAAGAAGACGTCGAGCGGCAGTTTCGAATTCGCGCGGCCGAACCGCTTCCGCTTCGCGTACGCGAAGCCGGTCAACCAGCTGATCGTCGCCGACGGCCAGAAGGTCTGGATCTTCGACGCCGACCTGAACCAGGCCAGCTCGCGCAAGCTGACGCAGGCGCTGGGCGCGACGCCGGCCGCGCTGCTGGCCGGCGGCTCGCTCGAGAAGGATTTCGACCTGGCCCCGCTGCCCGACAAGGACGGCCTGTCGTGGGTGCAGGCCACGCCGAAGGCCAAGGACAGCGCGTTCCAGGCGGTGCGGGTCGGCTTTCGCGCGAAGGAGCTGGCGGCGATCGAGATCACCGACAGCTTCGGCCAGCGTTCGCTGCTGCAGTTCAGCGGCTTCGCGCCGAATGCGGCGATCCCACCCGAGACCTTCACCTTCACCGTGCCCAAGGGCGCTGACCTGATCGAACAGTGATCGCCGGATGGCCGAGCAGCAACTGCCCTTCTTCGACGAAGCCGAGGCCGACCGCCAGGCGCCCCTTGCCGAACGCCTTCGCCCGCGCACGCTCAACGAGGTGATCGGCCAGCAGCAGCTGCTGGGCCCGGGCAAGCCGCTGCGCGTCGCCTTCGAGTCCGGCCGGCTGCACTCGATGATCCTGTGGGGCCCGCCGGGCGTCGGCAAGACCACGCTGGCGCGGCTGATGTCGGATGCCTTCGATGCGCAGTTCATCGCGATCTCGGCGGTGCTGGGCGGCGTGAAGGACATCCGCGAAGCGGTCGAGCGTGCCAACGCGGCCCGCATGACCTCAGCCAACGGCGGGCGCCGCACCGTCGTCTTCGTCGACGAAGTGCACCGCTTCAACAAGTCGCAGCAGGATGCCTTCCTGCCGCACGTCGAATCGGGCCTGTTCACCTTCATCGGCGCGACCACCGAGAACCCGTCGTTCGAGGTCAACTCGGCGCTGCTGTCGCGCGCCACCGTGCATGTGCTGAAGAGCCTGGACGACGCCGACATGGCGACGCTGCTCGAGCGGGCGCGTTCGCTGCTGGCCGCGCCGCCGCTCGCCGAACCGGCCGCCAAGCGTTTGATCGGCTATGCCGATGGCGATGCCCGCCGCCTGCTGAACGCCTACGAGAACCTGGTGCGCATGGTCGGCGACGCCACCGTGATCGACGAGGCCCAGCTCGAGAAATCGCTCGGCGAGCAGCTGCGCCGCTACGACAAGGGTGGCGAGCAGTTCTACGACACCATCTCGGCGCTGCACAAGTCGGTGCGCGGCAGCGACCCCGATGCCGCGCTGTACTGGTTCGTGCGCATGCTCGATGGCGGCGTCGACCCGCGCTATGCGGCGCGCCGCCTGGTGCGCATGGCCAGCGAGGACATCGGCCTGGCCGACCCGCGCGCCTTGCGCATGACGCTGGACGCCGCCGAGACCTACGAACGCCTCGGCTCGCCCGAAGGCGAGCTGGCGCTGGCGCAGGCGGTGGTGTTTCTCGCGATGGCACCGAAATCGAATGCCGTCTATACCGCCTACAAGGCCGTGCGCAGCTTCATCCAGCAGGACGGCACCCGCCCGGTGCCGCTGCACCTGCGCAACGCACCGACAAAGCTCATGAAGGACCTGGACTACGGCCGCGAGTACCGCTATGCACACGACGAAGAGGGCGGCTTCGCGGCCGGCGAGCGCTACTGGCCCGACGATATGGAAACGCCGCGTTTCTACGAGCCGGCGCCCCGTGGATTGGAACTGCGTATCGGCGAGCGGCTGAATGAACTTCGCAGGCTGAACGAGGAGTCCAGCAGGAAACGCTGAGGATTCGGGTAAACGCCGAGAGTTGTTCAGGCGCGCCCGGGAAACCCTGGTCTCTTTTGAGGGTGGCGCGCCTCTAGAATCCGCCGCCGCCGCCTCATTTGGGTGCAGCGCAGCCCGCCAGATAGCCACGGCGGGCTTTTTGCTACAGGGGACATAGGCTGGCTTGGCGCGGCAGCTGTTCTTTGAAAACCTCGAAGCTGCCGGCTTTGATTTTCCGCAGGAGACCTTTTCACATGGATACCTTCATCCAGCAGATCATCAACGGTCTGGTGCTGGGCAGCGTGTATGCGCTGGTCGCACTGGGCTACACGATGGTCTACGGCATCATCAACCTGATCAATTTCGCGCACGGTGAGGTGCTGATGGTGGGCGCGCTCACCAGTTGGACGGTCGTCACCGCGCTGGCCGGCACCGGCCTGCCGGGCTGGCTGCTGATGCTGATCTCGCTGATCGCCGCCATCATCGTGTGCGCGGCGCTCAACTTCACGATCGAGAAGATCGCCTACCGGCCGCTGCGCACCGCACCACGGCTGGCGCCGCTGATCACCGCGATGGGCATGTCGCTCTTGCTGCAGACGCTGGCGATGATCATCTGGAAGCCGAACTACAAGTCGTACCCGATCCTGCTGCCGAGCGAGCCGTACTTCATCGGCGGGGCCGTCATCAACACGGTGCAGATCCTGATCCTGGTGGTCACCGCGGTCACGCTGGCCGGGCTGATGTACCTGGTGAACCGCACCAAGCTGGGCCGCGCGATGCGCGCCACCGCCGAGAACCCGCGCGTGGCGAGCCTGATGGGCGTCAAGCCCGACATGGTGATCTCGGCCACCTTCATCATCGGTGCCGCGCTGGCCGCGCTGGCCGGCGTGATGTACGCGGCCAACTACGGCTCGGTGCAGCACTCGATGGGTTTCCTGCCGGGCCTGAAGGCCTTCACCGCGGCGGTGTTCGGCGGCATCGGCAACCTGGCCGGTGCGATGGTCGGCGGCGTGGCGCTGGGGGTGATCGAATCGCTCGGCGCCGGCTACATCGGCGACCTGACCGGCGACGTGCTGGGCAGCCACTACCAGGACATCTTCGCCTTCATCGTGCTGATCCTCGTGCTGACGCTGCGCCCGCAGGGCCTGCTGGGCGAGCGCGTCGCGGATCGAGCCTGAGCACGGAAGGAACAACCCCATGAACCTCAGAGACAACAAGCTCGGCACCTACGTGGCCCTGGCCGTGGTATTGGCGATTGCGCCGTTCTTCGCGCAGTACTTCGGCAACGCCTGGGTGCGCATCCTCGACATCGCGCTGCTGTACGTGCTGCTCGCGCTCGGGCTGAACATCGTGGTCGGCTATGCCGGCCTGCTCGACCTGGGCTATGTCGCGTTCTACGCGGTCGGCGCCTACCTGTTCGGCCTGCTCGCGTCGCCGCACCTGGTCGAGACCTTCCCGCAGATCGCGGCGATGTTCCCGAACGGCATGCACGTGAGCTGGTGGCTGGCGATCCCGATCGGCGCGGCGGTGGCCGGCATCTTCGGCGTGCTGCTCGGCGCGCCGACGCTGAAGCTGCGCGGCGACTACCTGGCGATCGTCACGCTCGGCTTCGGTGAAATCATTCGCGTGTTCCTGAACAACCTGGATGCGCCGGTCAACATCACCAACGGCCCGAAGGGCGTGGCGCAGATCGATTCGTTCAACTTCTTCGGCTTCGACCTGGGCAAGCGGCACAACCTGTTCGGCCTCGACATCCCGCCGGTCACGAGCTACTACTTCTTTTTCCTCGCGCTCGTGATCATCAGCGTGGTGATCTGCTACCGCCTCGAGCGCTCGCGCATCGGCCGCGCGTGGATGGCGATCCGCGAGGACGAGATCGCGGCCAAGGCGATGGGCATCAACACCCGCAACCTGAAGCTGCTGGCGTTCGGCATGGGCGCCACCTTCGGCGGCGTGTCGGGTGTGCTGTTCTCGACCTTCCAGGGCTTCATCTCGCCGGAATCGTTCAGCCTTCAGGAGTCGGTGATGATCGTCGCGATGGTGGTGCTGGGCGGCATCGGCCACATCCCGGGCGTGATCCTGGGGGCGCTGCTGCTGTCGGCGCTGCCGGAGGTGCTGCGCTACGTGGCCGGCCCGCTGCAGAACCTGACCGACGGCCGGCTCGACGCGGCCATCCTGCGCCAGCTGCTGATCGCGCTGGCGATGATCGCCATCATGTTGTCGCGCCCGCGGGGCCTGTGGCCTTCGCCGGAGCACGGCAAGGCGGCTCCCGTCCCGACCCGATAAGAACGAGGAGCTTCCATGACAGAAACCACGAGCAACACGGTCCTCAAGGTCGCGGGCGTCTCCAAGCGCTTCGGCGGCCTGCAAGCTCTCTCGGACGTCGGCATCTCCATCGAGGCGGGCCAGGTGTATGGCCTGATCGGCCCGAACGGCGCCGGCAAGACGACCTTCTTCAACGTGCTGACGGGGCTGTACACGCCCGATTCGGGCAGCTTCGAGCTGGGCGGCAAGACCTACCAGCCGACCGCGGTGCACGAGGTGGCCAAGGCCGGCATCGCGCGCACCTTCCAGAACATCCGGCTGTTTGCCGAGATGACGGCGCTCGAGAACGTGATGGTGGGGCGCCATGTGCGCACCGGGTCGGGGCTGATCGGCGCGGTGTTCCGCACGCCGGGGTTCAAGGCGGAAGAGGCGGCGATCGCCAAGCGCGCGCAGGAGCTGCTCGACTACGTGGGCATCGGCAAGTACGCCGAGTTCAAGGCGCGCACGCTGAGCTATGGCGACCAGCGGCGCCTGGAGATCGCGCGCGCGCTCGCGACCGATCCGAAGCTGATCGCGCTGGACGAACCGGCGGCCGGCATGAACGCGACCGAGAAGGTGGTGCTGCGCGAGCTGATCGACACCATCCGCAAGGACGGCCGCACCATCCTGCTGATCGAGCACGACGTGAAGCTGGTGATGGGCCTGTGCGACCGCGTGACCGTGCTCGACTACGGCAAGCAGATCGCCGAGGGCACGCCGGCGGACGTGCAACGCAACGAGAAGGTGATCGAGGCCTACCTCGGCGCCGGTCACAAGGCTCACTGAGGACGCCCACATGGCAGCAACATTGTTGAAAGTAAGCGGGCTCAAGGTGGCCTACGGCGGCATCCAGGCCGTCAAGGGCGTGTCGTTCGAGGTGAACGAAGGCGAACTGGTGAGCCTGATCGGTGCCAACGGCGCCGGCAAGACGACGACGCTGAAGGCCGTCACCGGGTTGCAGCCGGTGGCCGCCGGCGACATCGAGTTCCTCGGCAAGCCGATCAAGGGGCAGGGCGCGTGGGAGCTGGTCAAGCAGGGCCTGGTGATGGTGCCCGAGGGCCGCGGCACCTTCACGCGCATGACCATCACCGAGAACCTGCAGATGGGCGCCTTCGTGCGCAACGACAAGGAAGTCGACGCCGACATCGAGAAGGTGTTCGCGATCTTCCCGCGCCTGAAGGAGCGCCGCCACCAGCTGGCCGGCACGATGTCGGGCGGCGAGCAGCAGATGCTCGCGATGGGCCGCGCGCTGATGGCCAAGCCCAAGGTGCTGTTGCTCGACGAGCCGTCGATGGGCTTGTCGCCGATCATGGTCGACAAGATCTTCGAGGTGGTCGCCGACATCCACAGCCGCGGTACCACGGTGCTGCTGGTCGAGCAGAACGCGAGCCGCGCGCTGCAGCTGGCCAACCGCGGCTACGTGATGGAGTCGGGCGAGGTCACGATGGAGGGCGATGCCAAGGTGCTGCTGAACGATCCGAAGGTCCGTGCCGCCTATCTCGGCGAATAACGCGCATCTCAGGACCCGGATTGGCATCCGGGCTACCCAGTGTTCGTAGCCCGGATGCCAATCCGGGATTGCTCGCAAGAATCCACGCCGCCCCCCGAAGGTGTGCGTGGAAGTGCGCACTCTCCACCTGCATGGGTGGTTCCTCTGGCAGGACCTGATTCCTATACTGGCCGGCACAGACGGCTCAGGATCAGGGCCGCGACAACCCTTTAGGAGCCCCCATGCAAGCCACCCTGCGCCCGTCCGGCCTGACCGGTCTGTCCCTTGTCGCCGTCGCCACCGCCGCGCTGCTCAGCGCCTGCGGCTCGACCATGCCCACGATGGGCGAGAACAAGGGCACCGTCTCGGGCGCGGCCGGCGGCGGCACCGCCGAGAACAACAACAGCAAGCTCGAGAAGTGCGACGAGTCGCTGGGCACGCTGGCCGTGCAGGAAGACACCACCGCCCCCTGGTACTACCAGCTGCGCCAGCACCAGCTGGGCTCGACCATCCCGGTGCTGCGCCTGATGGTGCAGCAGAGCAACTGCTTCGTGATCGTCGAGCGCGGCGGCGCGATGAACAACATGATGAAGGAGCGCTCGCTGGAGCAAAGCGGCGAGATGCGCGCCAACAGCAACTTCGGCAAGGGCCAGATGGTGTCGGCCGACTACACGATGAGCCCGGCGATCCAGTTCTCGGGCAAGACCGGCGGCGGCGGCGGCTTCCTCGGCGGCGGCGGGCTGGGCCTGCTGGGCGCGGTGGCCGGCAACGTGAGCCGCAACGAAGCATCGACCACGCTGCTGCTGATCGACAACCGCTCGGGCGTGCAGATCTCGGCCGCCGAAGGCACCGCGAAGAACTTCGACTTCGGCATGTTCGGCGCCGCCTTCACCGGCGGCCTCGTCGGCGGGGGCGGCGGCTACGCCAACACGCCGCAAGGCAAGGTGGTCGTCGCCGCGTTCGCCGATTCGTTCAACCAGATGGTCAAGTCGCTGCGCAACTACAAGGCGCAGACCGTCAAGGGCGGCCTGGGCACCGGCGGGCGCCTGGGTGTCGACGGCGGCACCACGCCGGCCTCGCAGACGCCCACGAAGAAGAAGTAAGTCAGTCCACCTTCGCGCCGGACTGCTTGACGACGGCTTCGTACTTCGCGCGCTCGCGCCTGACGAAGTCGCCGAACTGCTCCGGCGTGCCGGCGATCGGCTCGGCCATCAGGCTTGCCAGCCGCGCCTTCAGGTCGGGCGTCGCGAGCGCCTCGGTGAAGGCCTTGTTGAGCCGCCGCGTCACGTCGGCCGGCATCCCCGCCGGGCCGAACAGCCCGAACCAGGTGTTGACGTCGAAGTGCGCCAGCCCGCCGCCGGCCTCGGCGATGGTCGGCACCTCGGGCATCGCGCTCGAACGCGCCGCCRTCGTCACCGCCAGCGCGCGCAGCTTGCCGGCCTTGATGTTGGCCGACGCCGTCGCGAGGTTGTCGAAGTTCAGGTCGACCTGCCCCGACAGCAGCGCCAGCTGCGCCGGGTTGCCGCCCGCGCACGGGATGTGCACCATGAAGACGCCGGCCTGCGCCTTGAACATCTCGCCGGCCAGGTGCCCCGCGCTGCCGTTGCCGCCCGAGCCGTAGTTCAGCTTGCCCGGGTTTTTCTTCGCATAGGCCACCAGGTCGGCCACGCGCTGGATGCCCAGCCGCGTGGCCGTCTGCGGGTTCATCACCAGCACGTTGGGCACCTGCGCCACGCCGGTGATCGGCGTGAAGTCGCGGATCGCGTCGTACGGGATGCGCGCATACAGCCACGGGTTGATCGCGTGCGTGGCCACCGCGCCCATCACGATCGTCTGGCCGTCGGGGGCCGACTTGGCGACCGCATCGGCCCCCAGGTTGCCGCCGGCGCCGGGCTTGTTGTCGACGATCACGACGCCCAGGCTCTCCTTGACCTTGTCGGCCAACGCCCGCGCGATCACGTCCAGCGGGCCGCCCGGCGGGTAGGGCACGACCAGGCGGATCGGCCGGGCCTGTGCGCGTGCCGCCGGAAGCAGGGCGGCCAGTGCGGCCAGCGAAAGAAGGTGTCTGCGTTGCATCGGGAAAGATTCCTCAGGCGGGGTGCTTGTCGGCTTCGGAGGTGAAGGCATCGGCGTAGAACTCGTCGGCCGGCAGCGCGCAGTGCGCGACCAGGTCGCGCTGGGCCGACTCCACCATCACCGGCGCGCCGCAGGCATAGACCTGGTGGCCCGACAGGTCGGGCAGGTCGGCCATCAGCGCCTGGTGGACGAAGCCGGTGCGGCCGGTCCAGGCGTCCTGTGACTTAGGCTCGGACAGCACCGGCACGTAGCGCAGCCACGGCAGCGCGTCCGCGGCCTGCAGCATCCAGTCGTGCAGGTACAGGTCGGCGCGGCTGCGGCAACCCCAATAGACGACGGCGGGGCGCTGGTTGTCCTTGAAGCGCAGGTGCTCGACGATCGCCTTGATCGGCGCGAAGCCGGTGCCGCTGGCCAGCAGCACCATCGGCTTGTCGCTGTCCTCGCGCAGGAAGAAGCTGCCGAACGGGCCTTCGAGGCGCAGGATCTCCTTCTCCTTCATCGCGCCGAACACGTGGTCGGTGAACTTGCCGCCCGGCATGTGGCGGATGTGCAGCTCGATGCCGGGCTGCCCGGCCTGCGTGTGCGGCGCATTGGCCATGCTGTAGCTGCGGCGGCTGCCGTCGCGCAGGATGAACTCGACGTACTGGCCGGCGTGGTAGCGCAGCGTGTCGTTGGCCGGCAGCTGCAGGTGCAGCAGCGCGACGTCGGGCGCGACGCGTTCGATGCGGCTGACGCGGCACGGCATCTTGCGCACCGGGAACTCGCCAGCACCGGCCACGGTACGCGCTTCCAGCACCACGTCGGTCTGCGGCGCGGCGCAGCAGGTCAGCACGAAGCCGGCTTCTTCTTCCGCGTCGCTCAGCGCCTTGGCCTGGTGGGCGCCGTGGATCACGCGGCCCTCGATCAGCCTGCACTTGCACGAACCGCAGGCGCCGTCCTTGCAGCCGTAGGGCAGGCCGATGCCCTGGCGGATGGCGGCCGCGAGGATGGGCTCGTCGCGGTCGACCTGGAAACTCGTGCCGCTGGGCTGCACGGTCGCGGTGAAAGTCATGGGGTAACCTCGAAACCAACCCCTGATTTTGCCCGCGATCCAATGCCCTTCTCCCTCAGCCTGCCGACGCGCTTCAAGCGCCCCACCGTGTTGATCGTCGGTTGCGGCGACGTCGGGCAGCGCGTTGCGCGCTTGCTGCGCGGGCGCTGGCGCGTGCTGGCGCTGACCTCGTCGCGCGAGCGCGTGGCGGGCCTGCACGCGCTGGGCGCCACGCCGCTGGTGGGCAACCTGGACGAACCAGCGACGCTGGGCCGGCTGGCGACGCTGGCCGATGCGGTGCTGCACCTGGCGCCGCCGCCGGGGCAGGGCGATGCCGATCCGCGCACGGCCGCGCTGCTGCGGGCCCTGGCGCGCTCGGCGCGCGTGCGCCGCATCGTCTACGGCAGCACCAGCGGGGTGTATGGC
>NZ_JBFUEB010000025.1:0-66639 GCF_056404395.1 Rhizobacter sp. P2_D12
GGTGAAAACTTCGTGGACTTCCTCATTGCTCCATTCTCTCAATCGAAGGAGCCTCCTCGGAACTCGGTGCGATTCAGTGAGGTGGTCCAACCAGGAGTTGAGTTTGAACTTTGGGACGGCGGATTCTTTGCCAAAGGAACAGTTCGTGAGCGCGTCGAGGCAGGGTGGCCGAAGTGAAGTTCAACCATTCGTTGCAGCACAGCCAGCGCGACCTGCCTACATCCATGTCAACCGCCGCTTCAGATCAAGCTGCGATCTGCGCTCGCTTCAACTCCGCGATAGCTGCGCCCGCCCCTCATGAAAGGCTTGGCATCGCGTTGTCCACTCTTCACCTACAACCCCTGAACGCGCTTCGTCACAGAGCTGAAGGCTCGACTTGCGGGTGGTACGTGTGGGGTGGGGAAGAGTTCTCCACAGATCCAGCGTTCTTTGCTTCTGCGTGCGTAGCGCACCTGAACGAGTATGCTCCGGGACTGCTTCCCTATCTCGCCCTCGCGCCAGGCTGGCGTGTTCTTCTTGCTCCGGCGTATGAGGATGTCTGGTTTGATCAGGCGCTCCTTGAAACGGGCGCCTAACACTTCCATCGAGATGGATGTCACCCGGCAAGCCGGGCGCCGCCTCTCATGTCGTACGTCAGGCATCATGAATGCGAACTCATTGCCTTGGCGAGCCCTGTTGCTGGCTCCTCTTGCAAGTATTCCGGCTGTGGTCCTGTCAGGGCTGGGCAGTTCAGATGCCGGCGCAGTGTCGGACCTCTTTTGGGGCCTCTTCTTTGCTATTGCCCTCGTCGTTCCAGCTTCGTACCTAGGCATGGCACTCGTGGGGCTACCGATCTACTTGCTGCTTCGCAAGTTCAATTTATTGCGGCCGTGGATAACTTTTTCCATCGGCGCGCTTCTTCCATTGGTGCTCTTCGTCAATACAGCTCCATTTCGAACAACGCTCGTAGCCGTGTCGGCCGGTATCGCCGTTGCCATTGCTGCGCATCTTCTGCTGCCGCAAAGTGCCGACTCTTCTCAGCTCCGAAATTCCCACAATGATGCCTAACCCCTTCTTTCAATGGGACTGGCCTGTGGCCAGCCCATTACGTCGAACGCTAGGCGGCTCGGCCTCCGTCCGGTTCTTCTCAAATGGCAAATCAATCTGAAATGCAAGTCAGCTTCGAAGCCTTTCTCGAAGAGGTCTTCCCCGACGACGAGTCTGGCTCCGCAGAGGCTCGCTCCACTGCGATCGAGGAACGGGGAGACCGCCTGGCGGCATTTCCATACGAGGTGGTACTTCAGCTCGCGTACCCCCAGATGGACTTTGCCATTCGGTGGTGCTGGCAGCAGTTCGGACCAGCCAATGGCGAGTGCCTGCAGTACGCGTCGGAGTACCCTGCTTGTCAGCAGGGGGCAGGGCATGCCCACGAAGGCAAGTGGCTGACGCACTGGCTGGCCAAAACAGCCTATGACTTCGGCTTCAATGAGTGGTGCTTTGCCGAACAATCCGATCGGGAAAAATTCGTTGAGTTCATTCCAAGCATTGCATGGGGCGAAACATATGAAGGCTAGATTCGTTGGATCACCGTCGCCTAACCCTTCCTTCAAGCGGATTTGCCAAGGGCTGCACCCTTGTCCCGCCGCTTAAATCAAACGTTAGAACACTCGCAGCACCATGCCACAGGGCCAACCTTTGAATCTGGCGCTGCAGCGTATTGAGTGCGACTTCAATGCCTTCGGCCTGAGCGATGAGTCGCACGACAACTGTTTCTACTCGTTCAATCGAGAGGATGTGCCTCTCCTGGCATCGCTTGTCGGCGGGAGAGTGGTTCTATATGCCCACGACTCCGAGTCCGAGATCACTGCCTGCGAGGCGCTGGTCGAGGCTTGCAGCAGTGGTTGGCAAGGGGAGCCTGAGAGTTCATTCTTCTTCTGCGGCTTTCGCGCTCGCCCGATCGAAGGCAGTTGGTACAACGGGCCAGCGCAATGGCAGGGAGGCAACGCATGAGAGCACACCGCGAGTCAGCCTGCGCCGCATCAACGAGGTCGCATGCCACCAGCACTCCAACCATTCCATCAAGTGGGCGTCTTCCTGCGTGCTTCGCACGCTGCCAGCCGCCGCTGATGTTCAACGTTGAGCAGCCGCTTTCCGGAGCGTGCAGTGTCGTTGAACGTGCGACATTGGACGAGCGGCTGGCGCAGGCGCTCTGGAAATCTTGAGCGCAGAACATCAGGCGAGTCGCTAGACTGGCCGTCGACGCACTCTGCGAGCAGTCGACCCGCCCGATGCCAGAACCATCCGACCCCCTCGGCCCCGCTGCTGCCGGCCCCTCCTCTGCGAGCGCATCGCCGCCGGGGCGTGCGCTCGACATCGCCGCACTGGGCCTCGATGCGCGCGATCGTGCTGTGCTGGTCTCCATGACGCGCATGCTCGACGGCCAGGCTGGCCTGCGCCTGCGCTGGGTGGAAGACGCCACCGCCTGCACCACGCTCTTCGTGCCGCACGACTGGTCGCAGTACGTCTCGCCACCGCGGGTGCTGGTTCGGCTCACGCCACGCGGCGCGACGCCGGCCGACTCGCCGCGTGGCCTGTCGGTGGCCTCGCCGCTGCGAGTCAGCGAGATGGCCGATGTGCTCGAGGCCGCCGCAGCGCTGTACGAGCTGGCGCGCGGCGCCGTGCAGCGCGAGCATGCCCGCATGGCGCTGCACGCATTGCGGGACCTGCTGGTCGGGGCACTGCTCGCCGGCGAGCGTCGACGAACGCTGTTCGGCGTGGGTGACGGGCATGCCCTGGTCGTCGACTTCCGCACGGGTGAAATCACGAGCTCGCTGCCGCAGGCCGAGCTGCTGGCGCGACCGTTGCATGTAGCCGACCCGCAACGCGCGCCCGACGCCGTTTCGTGGCCGGGTGCGACCCACACCTTGCGGCTGTCGACCTTGCTGTGGGGTCTGACGCACGTCCTCATCGACCAGGGCGTCTCGCCCCGCACCATCAATGGCCGCTACCAGCTCACACGCCCGCCCGAGCCTGCGGCGCTCGCGCGCCCGAGCACGCCGCGGCTGGTGGCCGCCTGGACGCAGCGCGCCATGGGCGTTGGCGAAGCGGCCGCGGCAGGCCGGCTCTCGGCCTTCGAGATCCTGTGGTTCCTGAGCACGGCCTTGGCCCTGGGCATCGCCGTGCCGGCTACCGAGTCACAGGCGGGCACGACGCAAACCTGAACTCCTTGGCGCGGCCACTACCCCCTCACCCGCGCTCCACTCCCCCCGTCGAACACGAACGCCGCCCCCGGATCAAACGCCACGCTCACCCGCTTGCCGATCGCCGCATCAAAGTCCTTCCCGCTCTTCACGGTCACCTTGCTCGCGCCCACATGCAGCGTCACCAGCGTGTGATCCCCGATCAATTCGACCGCGTAGATCTCCCCCTGCAACGCACCTGATTCCGCGATCCGGCAATCCTCCGGCCGGATCCCCAGCACCGCATCGGGCAGGCTCGCCGTCACCGGCGTCGGCACCCTGAAGCCGTCCCCCTCCAGCCACCCGCCCGACAAGGCCCCGCGCAAGAAGTTCATCGGGGGCGACCCGATGAACCCCGCGACAAACAAATTCGCCGGATCGTTGTAGATCCGCGCCGGCGTGTCCAGTTGCTGCAGCACGCCCTTGTCCAGCAGCGCCACCCGGTGCGCCAGCGTCATCGCCTCGATCTGGTCGTGCGTGACGTACAGCGTCGTGATGCCCAGCTGCTGCTGCAGATGCTTCAGTTCCGCCCGCATGTGCCCGCGCAGCTTCGCGTCCAGGTTCGACAGCGGCTCGTCCATCAGGAACACCGACGGCCGCCGCACCATCGCGCGCGCCAGCGCCACGCGCTGCCGCTGCCCGCCCGACAACTGCCGCGGATACCGGTCCAGCAAGCCATCCAGCTGCACCTGCTTCGCCACCGCCATCACCTGCTCGCGCTGCTGCGGCTTCGGCACGCCGCGCACGTCCAGCGGATAGGCCACGTTCTCGGCCACCGTCTTGTGCGGGTACAGCGCATAGCTCTGGAACACCATCGCCACGTCGCGGTTCTTCGGCAGCACGTTCGTCACGTCGCGCTCGCCGATCAGGATGCGCCCGGCACTCGCCGTCTCCAGCCCCGCAAACACGCGCAGCGCCGTGCTCTTGCCCGAGCCCGATTCGCCCAGCAGCACGAGGAACTCGCCCGGCTCCACCTGCAGGTTGAAATCGCGCAGCACCTCGACCGCGCCGAAGCGCTTGCCCAGGTGGTCGAAGGTCACCGAATGGTTCATCGCTTGTCAGGTCCTCAACCTTTCACTGCCCCCGTGAGCAAGCCACGGGCAATGAACTTCTGCAAGAACAGCGTCATCACGACCACCGGCAGGATCATCAACAGAATCAGCACGCTCATCGTCCACCACTGCGGCCCGCGCGTCGCGTTCTGCGCCGCCACCAGCAGCGGCATCGTCTGCGCATTCGCGGTCGACAGGAACAGCGCCAGCAGGTACTCGTTCCAGCTCAGGATCAGCACCAGCAGCGTCGTCGCCACCAGCCCCGGCCGCGCCAGCGGCAGCATCAGGTCGAACAGGATGCGGTAGCGCGACGCGCCATCCAGCGCCGCGCTCTCCTCCAGCTCGCGCGGGATGCCGTCGAAGAAGTCGTACATCAGCCACACCACGATCGGCAGGTTCACCGTCATGTAGGTCAGGATCAGCGCCAGCTGCGTGTCCAGCAGGTGCACCTGCTGGAACATCACGTACACCGGGATCGCCGACACCACCGGCGGCAGGATGCGCTGCGAGATCATCCAGAACAGGATGTCGTCGTTGCCGAGCCTGGCCGTGAGGCGCCGCGCCAGCGGCCGCAACCCCAGCACGAACAGCATCGCGCCCAGCGGCAGCGCCCAGCCCAGCGACAAGCCCGCCGCCATCACCAGCACCACCACCAGCGCGACGCTCGCGATGAACAACAGCACCGAGGCCACGCTCGGCCGGTACACGATGCGCGTCAGCGCATAGGCCGCCATCGAGCCGATGCCCACCGCCAGCAGTGTCGACAGGCTCGCGATCAGCATCGAGTTCAGGTAGGGCCGCAGCGTGTCGCGGCCGGTCTCCACCAGGATGTACTGCCACGCATGCAGCGACGGCTGGAAGTCGATGAAGGGCAGGAACACCGGCCCGTCCGACACCTGCAGCGGCTCCTTGAACGAGGTGACGAACACCCAGTACAGCGGGAAGAAGACGATGAAGGTCCATGCCAGCAGCGCGGCGTACACCAGCGCACGCGGCAGCGGGGCCAGTTCGCCCAGGCGCTGCGATTCGAACCACCGCGCGAACCACGGCCTCATCGCGCCCCCTCCCCGCGCGCCGGCCGCACGACGAAGTGGAAGAAGCTCACCGCCATCAGCGTCGACACCAGCAGCAGCAGGTACGCCACCGCGGCCGAGCCGCCCAGGTTCAGCGAACGCCAGTCGATGAAGGCGTGCAGCGTCATGCTCTCGGTCGCGATGCCGGGGCCGCCGTTGGTCAGCACGTTCGGCAAGTCGACGATCTTGAAGGCCTCGATCAGGCGGATCAGCACCACCGCCGCGGCCGTCGGCGCGATGGCCGGCCAGGTGATGTCGCGGAAGATGCGCCACGCGGGCGCACCATCGAGCTGCGCCGCTTCCAGCTGGTCGCGCGGCTGGCCCTCGATGGCCGCGAGCAGCACGATGAAGATGAACGGCACCCACTGCCAGGTGTCGCCCACCAGCACCACCCAGCGCGCCGACCAGGCGTTCTGCGCCCAGGTCACCGCCCCCAGGCCCAGCGCCCGTGCGATCGGCGCGAACGGCCCGACGCCCATGTCGGCCAGCATGCGGAAGATGTAGGCGATGCCGACCGGCGTCACCATCAGCGGGATGAAGAAGGACAGCCGGAAGAAGTTGCGCGCGCGGATCGGTTGGGCGCACAGCAATGCGAGGCCCAGGCCGATCGCGAATTGCAGCGAGACGCCGCCGACGACATAGAACAGCGTCGTCAGCAGCGAGCCTTGTTGGGCACCTGAGGTGCCGGCGGCGATCAGCGCGATCAGCAGCCAGGTGGTGCCGGCCAGCTGACGGCCCACCAGGCCGCTGAGGGTGGCGCGGGCACCGAGCAGGCGCGCCGATACCGCGGCGATCGCGAACAGCACCAGGCCCAGCAGCAGCCAGGCGAACCAGGGCCAGTCCAGCGCATCGCGCGCTTCTTGCGCCGCTGCGGCGAGTGGGCCCAGCGGTGCCAGCGTCGCCGCCGCCAGCGCGCAAGCCAACGTCAGCGTTGCGGCTGCGGCATGCGGCGCCTGCTGCACCGCATCGGCAAAGCCGACACGGCGGCGCAGGCTGCGCAGCAAGGCCCAGGCGAGCAGCGCGAAGGCCAGCGCGAGGCCGATCCACGCGCCGGCCGACAACTCACCGGCCGTACCGAGCAGGTGGAACTGCTGCGAGCCGGTGATCAGCTTGCGGTAATTCGACGCGCCGATGAAGCTCAGCTCGTAGCCGCCGGATTGCAGCGAGAAGCGGGTCAGCGACAACCAGGCAGAGGCGAGCAGCGGGAAGACCGAGAACAGCAAGACCACCACCACCGCGGGTCCGATGAACACCGTGCCCGCCTGCCGGTCGAGCCACTCCGTAGCCCGGATGCCAATCCGGGGCGGCGCGGCCGGCAGCGAACCCGGATTGGCATCCGGGCTACGGGTCATTTGGCGCCGATGCTGGCTTTGTAGGCCGCCTGCTGCTTGGCTTTCCCGAGCTCATCGTTCAGCTCGTTCCACGTGTCCTCGATGTTCTTCATCGTCCCCTTCACGTCCAGCTCGCCTGCCAGGTAGCGCGCCATCGCGGTGTCCAGCGCCACCTGCTGGTAGCGCTGGTTGAACGGGATGCGCAGGTCCAGCACCATGTTCGGCGAGTTCAGCGAATCCTGGATCGCGCCCAGGTAGTCCTTGGCCGCCTGGTCCGACATGCCGGCCTTCTTCCACGGCCCCATGTCCTTGAACTGGCTCAGCCGGTACGGGTTGAAGCCGGTCGCGCCCACCGTGACGTCGGCGTTCGACTGCTCCGGTTGCGACATGTACGAGAACAGCGCATACGCCGCGTCCTTGGCCTGCGGCTTGGCCTTCGCGTTCACCGCCCCGGACCAACCGCCGAAGGCCGCGAACGGCGCCCGGTTCACGCCATTCACCGCATGCGGGCAGCGCGCCTTGTCGCAGGCCACCAGCTTGCCGCTGGCACGGTCGAGCACCTTGGTCGAGCCGGGCAGCATCAGCGCGCCCACCTTGTCGACCACCTTCGAGGCCTTCGGGTCCACCGCCAGCGGGCCGATGTCGCCCCAGTCCACCGTCAGCGCGCAGCCGCCGCTGACGAACAGCGTGCGCGTGTCGCCCACGTCCATGTTGATCTCGTTCGGCGGGCCGTACTTGCCGGTCTCCTTGTAGATCTCCAGCGCCCGCGCAAAGGCCTCGTTGTTCACCAGCGGCTTCATCGTCGCCGGGTCGAAGAAGGCGCCTTCGCTCGTGCCCTTGGCCTGCAGGAAGGCACCCGCCACCGAGGTGATCATCCAGAACGACTGCGCATTGCGCTTCTTCGCGATGCACGAGCCGACGATGGGCTTGCCGTCGCCGAAGTCCTTGCCGTGCGCGGCCTTCGCGATGTCGAGGTACTCGTCCCAGGTCTGCGGCGGCTTCTTGCCCAGCTTCGCCAGCACGTCGGTGCGGTAATAGGCGATGTGGAAATCGCCGTCCAGCGTCACGGTGTAGGTCTTGCCGGCGTACTTCTGCGAGAACTCGCGGAAGAACGGCGCCACGTCGTCCTCGCGCAGCCTGGCGTCGGCCTTCACGCGCGGGCTCAGGTCCTCGAGGAAGTTCACGTAGTCGGGCATCCACTGCGGCGCCAGGATCGCGGCGTCGATCGAGTTGGTGCCGGTCGACCAGTCGGTCAGCAGCTTCTGGTACAGGTCGGAGTACGGCACCGTGATCACGTTGACCTTGGCGCCGGTGGCGGCCTCGAACTCCTTGCCGCGCCGCTGCAGCGGCTCGGCAATCTGCGGGCCGGTGAAGGTCATCACGTTGAGCGTGACGCCGGCATAGCCCTTGGTCTGCGCGTGAGCGGCCGTGCCCGCCAGGCTCATCAGCGCGGCGGTGCAGGCCAGCGTGGCCAGGAAAGGAATCGATCTGCGGTTCATGCTGTCTCCATCCTTGTTGTGGTTCACTCAATCCAACCGGTAGAAGCGCTCGGCATTGCCGGCCCACACCGCGTGGCGATCGTCGGCATCCAGCGGCGCCAGCAGCTGCTCGCAGGCCTGCACCCAGCCGGCGTAGTCGCCCGCCAGGTTCAGCACCGGCCAGTCGCTGCCCCAGATCACGCGGCGCGGGCCGAACAGCTCCAGCACCGTCTCGACATACGGGCGCAACGTGGCCACCGTCCAGCCGGGGCCGGCCTCGGTCGCCAGGCCGGACAGCTTGCAGTGCAGCGCCGGCAGGCGTGCCAGGTCCGACAGGCCCTGGCGCCAGGCGGCAAAACCGCCGTTCGCGATGTCGGGCTTGGCGGCGTGGTCGATGACGACCGGCAAGGCCGGGTGGCGCTCGGCAAAGGCCAGCAGCGGGCGCAAGTGCGGCGGCTTCACCAGCGCATCGAAGCGCAACCCGTGCTGCGCCAGCGCGCGCACCGCGGGGGCGATCGGCGCGGTGGCGATCCATGCCGGATCCGGCAAATCCTGCAGCATCGGCCGCACGCTCTTCATCAGCGGGTTGGCGGCCAGCGTCGCGATCGTCGCGGCGGCATCGGGTGCCGTCATGTCGACCCAGCCCACCACGCCGCGCACCAGGTCGTGCTGCGCAGCCAGCTGCAGCAGCCACTGCGTCTCGGCCAGCGTCGGCGCGGCCTGGACGAGCACCGTGCCACGCACGCCGTGCGCCGCCAGCAGCGGCTGCAGGTCGGCGGGCGCGAAGTCACGGTACAGCGGCTTCAGCGCCGGTGTCAGCCAGCCGTAGTCGCCGCGCCCGACCGACCAGAAATGCTGGTGCGCATCGATGCGGTAGGCCGCCGTCATCGGCCGGCTCCGGCCGGCACCGGCGCATCGGCGGCGATCAGGCCCTGCTCGCGCAGTGCCGTCCACAGCGCGGCCGGGATCGGCAGCGTCATCCAGTTCACGATGCCTTGCAGCTCCGCCGGATTGCGCGGGCCCGGCACGCACGACACCACGGCCGGGTGCCCGAGCGGAAACTGCAGCGCCGCCGCCGCCAGCGGCACCTCGAAGCCGTCGCACACCGCCTGCAGCTGCTGCACGCGCGCGATCACCTCGGCCGGCGCCGCCGCGTAGTTGAACTTCAGCGTGCCGCTCGGGCGCCGCAGGCCCGCTGCCAGGATGCCGGAGTTGAACGGCCCGCCGACCACGATGCCGACGCCGCGCTTCACGCAGTCGTCCAGGAAGGGGTGCAGCGATTGCTGCTCCAGCAGCGTGTAGCGGCCGGCCAGCAGCGTGCAGTCCAGGTCGACCTGCTCCATCGTGTCGCGCACGATCTCCCATTCGTTGACGCCCAGCCCGATCGCGCCGATCAGGCCTTCGCGGCGCAAGGCCTCCATCTCGCGCAGCCCGCCGCCCTGCGTCAACTGCTGCCAGTGGAAGGCGTGGCGCTCGCCGTGCGTCACGCGGCCGATGTCGTGCACCAGCGCGATGTCGATGCGGTTGGTGCCCAGGCGCTGCAGGCTGTCCTCGATCGAGCGGCGGATCGCGCCGGCGGTGTAGTCGTACTGCACCTCGAAGGGCAGCGGGTTCTGCCACGCGGTCTCGCCCGCGGGCAGCGTGCGCGGCGCCGCATGCGGCGACAGCGGTTTCAGCAGCCGGCCGACCTTGGTGCTCAGCACCCATTCGTCACGCGGGTGCTCGCGCAGCGCCTCGCCGAAGCGCCGCTCCGACAGCGTGTAGCCGTAGAACGGCGCGGTATCGAAGAAGCGGATGCCGCTGGCCCAGGCCGCGTCGAAGGTGGCGCGCGACGTGGCCTCGCCGATCACGTCGTACATGTTGCCGAGCGGGGCACCGCCCATGCCCAGCGCGGTCAGCACGTGGCGGGTGCGGGGCAGGGTGCGGGTGGGCAGGGTGTTGTTCATCGGGCGGCTCCCGGCAGGGCAACGGGCTGGATCGGCAGGCAGCTCGGGCCGATCGGTTCGAAGGCCTTGTAGGTCAGGATGAACTCGCGGTGGCCCAGCGCTTCGCTGGCGGTCTCGCGGCCGTGCGCGACGTCGTGCACCAGCGACACGATCTCGGCGCCCACCTCGTCCAGCGTGGCCGCGCCGTGCAGGATGCGGCCGGCGTTGACGTCCATGTCCTCGGCCAGCCGCTCGTAGGTCTCGGGGTTGGCGCAGACCTTCACCACCGGCGCCAGCGCCGAGCCGACCACCGAGCCGCGCCCGGTGGTGAACAGCGTCAGGTGCGCGCCGCAGGCGATCAGCTCGACGATCTCGGCGTTGTCCGAGATGTTCGGGAAGCCGAAACGCACCTCGCCGTCGGGCACCACGTCGAGCAGGTACAGGCCGCCGGTGGGTGGGATGTCGCCCGGCTTGATCAGGCCGGCGATCGGCGAATCGCCGCTCTTGGCATAGGCTCCGAGCGACTTCTCTTCCTGCGTCGTCAGCCCGCCGTCGGCATTGCCGGGCGCAAAGCTGCCATGGCCCAGCGTCTCGTAGTAGCGCGCGGCCTTGGCCACGCTGCGCACGATCTCGTCGCCCAGCTCGGGCGTCGCGGCGCGGCGCTGCATGTGGAACTCGCAGCCGACCAGCTCGCCGGTCTCCTCGAAGATGCAGGCGGCGCCGCGCCCGATCAGCGTGTCGAAGGCGCGGCCGACCGCGGGGTTAGCGGTGATGCCGCTGGTGCCGTCGCTGCCGCCGCACACGGTGGCGACCACCAGCTCGTCCCAGCGCATCGGCACGCGCGCCTGGCCGTCGAGTTCGGCCAGCGCCCAGCGCACCCACTCGATGCCTTCGTTCAGCGTCTTGCGCGTGCCGCCGCGCTCCTGGATCGTCAGCGTGTGCACGGGGCGGCCGCTGGCGGCAACCTCGGCCTCGAGCCCGCGCTTGTCGAAGCTCTCGCAGCCCAGCGACACCAGCAGCACCGCGCCGACGTTCGGGTGCGTCAGCAACCGGCGCATCACCTTGTCGGCATAGGCGTTCGGGTAGCAGCCGGGGAAGCCGACCAGGTGCACCGGCTGGCCGCGGAAGGCCAGCGTCACTTCGTGCGCGACGAAATGCGCGCACTCGACCAGGTAGGCCACCGCGACCACGTTGCGGATGCCCTTGCGGCCGTCGCTGCGCGGCCAGCCGCTCAGCGGGGCGTCAATCATGCTGGGTGAAGACATATTTGGCGCCGTCCTGCAGCGTGTAGGTGGGCAGGTAATCGCTCTTCAGGTTGTCGGTGTGGATGTGCTCGCCAATCGCGATCGGGCGCTGCACGCTGCCGATCACCGCGCCGTAGCGCAGCACCTTGTCGCCCACCGCCAGCGGGCGGCGCGCCAGCTTGTGCGCCATCGCCACCGGACGCGGCAGCGTCACCGCCCGGCCGTCGATCAGCAGGCGCTCGCCGGCCGGCAGCGCGCGGCACGCGACCAGGCAGTTGTCGGCCGGGTTCAGCAGCAGCAGGCGGGGGTCGGTGGCGGGCGGAACAGGGTTCATCGGGCTTCCGGGGAGTCGATCGGAAAGGTATAAAGGCCTGACCAATAGACCATTGTTGCGATCGCGGGCCGCCCGCGGCAACCGGGGTTGACCCTGATGGGAAAATCGACACATGAGCCAGCGCCTTCCGCCGATCGAGACCAAACGCCTGTACCAGCAGATCGCCGGCGTGCTGCGCGAATCGATCGACAGCGGGCGCTTCGGCGTCGGCAGCTACCTGCCGCCGGAGCGCGAACTGGCCGAGCAGCTGGGCGTCAGCCGGGCCTCGGTGCGCGAGGCGCTGATCGCGCTGGAAGTGCAGGGCCGGGTGTCGGTGCGGGTCGGTGCCGGGGTGCAGGTGCTGGACACGTCGGCGCCGCAGGCCGCATCGGCCGCGCCCGAGGTGTCACCCGGTGACGACGAGCCGCCGGTCGGCCCGCTGGAGCTGCTGGAAGCGCGCCTGGTCGTCGAGACCGAAACCGCGGCGCTGGCCGCCCGCCATGCGACCGCGCAGGACATCGAGGGCCTGCAGCGCACGCTCGACCAGATGGTGCAGGACCACGCCCGCAGCCCGATGCTGCACGACGGCGACCGCGCCTTCCACCTGGGCATCGCGCGCGCCAGCGGCAACGCGGCGCTGCTGTTCATCGTGACGACGCTGTGGGACCAGCGCTACACGCCGATGCAGGAGCGGATGGAAACGCTGTTCACGACGCCCGGGCTGCACACCGCGGCGGTGGCCGATCACCGTCTGGTGCTGCAGGCCATCGCGGCGCACGACCCGGCCGCCGCGCGGCAGGCGATGCGCCGCCACCTGGCGACGGTGCGCAAGACCTTCTCGCGCGCGATCGAAGCCGCGCGCTGAGGATCAGGCGATCAGGCCGCTTCGCGCGACGACGGGCTGAAGCCCTGCGGGCGCGACAGGCCGAAATCGCTGTGCAACCCGCGGTCGGCGTCGGCGTTGACGCGCGGGCGCTGGTCGCTCGGGATGTCGACCCGCAGCATCACGAAATCCTGCTCACCCTCGACCACGTTCAGCTGCGGCTCATGCTGCACGCTCGGGTGCAGGTAGACCGGGTTGTGGTGGGCCTCGACCATCGCGACCTGGCCTGTCAGATGCACAAGCCGCTGCGTGCGTGGATCGACGAAGGACAGCGTGACGCCGGGATCCACCTCGATGTCGAGCGCGATGCGGCTGTCGCGCGGCACCATGATCCACAGGTGCGGCGGGCCGTCGGCCGAGCTCATCGAGATGCGCACCTTGGCCGCATGCGGGTCGCCCGACGACAGCCGGGTGGTCAGCATGCAGTGCCGCGCGCGTTGGAGCGAGGGCCACAGCGAGTGGAAATCCCAGTCGGCGTGGCGACGGCCCAGGAAAGGCAGGTTGGGAAGGTTCATTGCGGTGTGTAGGTATAGGCGAGCCGGGTGGATGCAAGACCCTTGGGGCAATCGGCGTACCTGCCCCTTCCAGCAAGACTGACCGGTCAGCTGGCCAACAGTTCCCCGACCCGCGTGCGCAAGCCTTCCGGCGTCACCGCCCCCGGCGCCAGCGGCACCCCGGCCACCAGCCCGACGCGCGTGAACATGCCGCGCCGGAACGGCTTGACCATCGCCCCGCCCTGCTCCACCCGCGAGAAGAACGAGCCCCACAGGTTCTGCAGCGCGAGCGGGATCACCGGCACCGGGTTCGTCTCCAGCAGCTTCATCACGCCGCCCTTGAACTCGCCCAGCGCGCCGTCCTTGGTGATTGCGCCTTCCGGGAAGATGCAGACCAGCTCGCCATCGGCCAGCACCGCCCGGGCACGCTCGAAGGCGGCCTCGTAGACGGCCGCGTTCTCGCGCTGCGGCGCGATCGGGATCGCCTTGGCGAGCTTGAACATCCAGCCCAGCACCGGCAGCTTGAAGATGCGATGGTCCATGATGAAGGCGATCGGCCGCGGGCTGGCGGCCATCAGCAGCACCGCGTCGACGAAGCTGACGTGGTTGCACACCAGGATCGCCGCGCCCTTCAGCGGGATGTGCTCGTCGCCGCGCACCTTGAAGCGGTAGATGCAGCGCGTGGCGACCAGCGCGACGAAGCGCAGCAGGTACTCCGGCACCACCAGGAAGATGTAGAACGCGACCACCGCGTTCAGCACGCCGACCGCCAGGAACACCTGCGGGATGGTGAAGCCGGCCTTCAGCGCCGCCCCCACCAGCACCGCGCTGACGATCATGAACAGCGCGTTCAGGATGTTGTTGGCGGCGATGATGCGGGCCCGGTGGCTGGGCTGCGAGCGCAGCTGGATCATCGCGTACATCGGCACGCTGTACAGCCCGGCGAACAGGCTCAGCAGCGCCAGGTCGGCCATCACGCGCCAGTGCGCGCCGATCGCGACGAAGCCCGCCAGCCCGAGCCCGGCCGATCCCGGCAGTGCATGCGACGCGAAGTACAGGTCGATCGCGAAGATGCTCATGCCGATCGCGCCCAGCGGCACCAGGCCGATCTCGACGTGGCGACGCGACAGCACCTCGCACAGCAGCGAGCCGGTGCCGATGCCGATGGAGAACACCACCAGCAGCAGCGAAGCCACCTGCTCGTCGCCGTGCAGCACCTCTTTCGCGAAGGCCGGGAACAGCGACAGGAACACCGCGCCGAAGAACCACATCCACGAGATGCCCAGCAGCGAGCGGAACACCGCGACGTTCTCGTGTGCGAGTTTCAGGTTGCGCCAGGTCTCGGTGACCGGGTTCCAGTTGATCTTGAGGTTCGGGTCGGTCGACGGCGACGGCGGCACGTAGTGCGCCGTCAGCCGGCCCAGCAGCGCCACCGCGATGCAGCCGATCGCCACGTAGTGGCGCCCGACCTCGGGGATGCCCACCAGCAGCCCGCCGGCCACCTGGCCGAGCAGGATCGCGACGAAGGTGCCCATCTCGACCATGCCGTTGCCGCCGGTCAGTTCGCGCTCGCCCAGGTGCTGCGGCAGGTAGGCGAACTTCACCGGGCCGAACAGCGTGGAATGCAGCCCCATCAGGAACACGCAGACCAGCAGCACCGGCACGTTGGTGACCCAGAAGCCCCAGGCCGCCAGCAGCATGATCGCGATCTCGAGCGACTTGACGAGCTGGATCACGCGCGTCTTGTCGTACTTGTCGGTCAGCTGGCCGCTGGTGGCCGAGAACAGCAGGAAGGGCAGGATGAACAGCGCGCCGATCACCAGGCCCGCCATCTGCGGCGACAGCCAATCGACCTGCACCTTGTAGGTGACGAGCACGGTGAAGGCGAACTTGAACAGGTTGTCGTTGCCGGCGCCGAGGAACTGCGTCCAGAAGAAAGGCGCGAAGCGCCGCTGGCGCAGCAGTGCGAACTGGTTGGGGTGCGCGTGGGGGTCCACGGTGTCTCCTGGTTGTTGTGAAAGGCGCCGCCGGGCAATCTACCGCACAACGCTGACCGGACTGCCCAGCCCGCTGCGGTTCATCCACCGGAACACCGAGTCGACCGTGACGGTTTCGATGCGATCGGTGAATCGCTTCGCGTTCGGGTGGTCGTCGAACGCGACGTTGGCCGCCGTCATGCGCGCCCCCAGGCGCTTGAAGGCGGACAGGTGCAGCGTGGTCGGCTCGTAGCCGTGGCCGCGCAGCCAGGCCTGGGCCTGGCCGCGGTTGGCGATCGCCGGATCCTGCGTCATCGCCAGCGTCTCCAGCGCCCACTGGTTGGACTGCTGGTAGGTCTGGGCCCACGGGTAGGCCACCATGTTGTAAGCCGGCGTGTGCAGCCGCGCCAGGCGGCGGTTGTCGCGCAGCGCCGGCAGCAGCGCCGCCTGCAACTCGGGCGTCGGGACGACGACGCCGGCTTCGTAGTCGAACAGGTCGTCGAGGAAGAACTCGCCCAGGCCCTGGCGGTACACCGAGGCCTGCGCGGTGCCGCACTGGTTCAGCTTGTGCGCGACGCGCCACGGGCTGCCGGGCGCGTCGCGGTAGGCGAGGCCGAAGTGCGAATAGCGCTGGCCGTACTCGCTCAGGTCCTGGCCGACACGCGCCAGCAGCACCACCTGCGCGCCGCTCGCGTCCAGGCGCTGCGCGGTGTGCTCGGCCAGCGTCATCGCGCGCTCGACGCTGCGGGTGTCGGGCAGCTTGCGCTCGCACGAGCGGCCGGCCTGCGCCGGCGCCGCCGCGGCGAGCAGCAGCGCCGCCGTGCCGGCCACGGCACCGGCCTTCACAGCGTGACCCGCTCGTTGTAGAGCAGGGCCTTGCCGATCTCGTTCGGGATGAAGGCGATCGCCTGGCCGGCCGCCGACAGCACCCAGCCGGTGCTGATGGCCGCCACCATCACCGTGGTGCCGGCCGCGACCGACATCGCGCCGGCCAGCTGGCCCGACAGGCGCAGGCTGGCCCGGGCGCCGTCGGAGGCCCGCTCGACCACCCAGACCGCGCCCTCGGCCGAGGCCTCGACCGCGACGACGCTGAGGACGGCACCGGCCGACAGGATCATCACCGGCGCGCTCACCGAGATCGCGATCGGCAGCAGCGACAGCGCGCTGGCGTCCGAGGCGTTCGGCGGGTGCGCCCGCACCGCGGGGGCGCCGGTGACCAGCAGGCTGGCCGCGAGCAGGGCAGGCAGGACAAATCGCTTCATGGTCGTCTCCAGGCGAGGGGTCACTCGTTGCTGTCGCGGGCGGCACGCATGCCGTCGCGGCGGGCTTCGGCCAGGGCCGCGTCATGGGCGTCGCGCAGCGTCTTGGCCAGCGTGAACACGCTCGAGATCAGGAACAGCCAGCACACGCCCAGGTAGGCCTTGTAGGTCGGGTTGACGTCCATGCGCCACAGGCCCCAGCCGGTCAGGCCCATCGCGAGGGCGAAGCCGCCCCACACCACCAGGCCCCACATCGGGGTGTCGGTCTTGCGCAGCTCGTTGTCGCGGATGTACTTGGCCAGCGCGAAGGCAGTCGAGAGGCAGAACACGTAGCCCATCACCATGAAGGCCCGGTGGATGTCCTCGCCGGGCAGGTAGGCGAGGCCGGTCGCGCACAGCGTGGCGGCGGCACCGAACGAGATCCAGACCTGGGCCTTCCAGGCCTTGGTGTCTTTGCGGATCAGGGTGGCTTGCATGGAACTCTCGATGGGGTTGAACACGGGACGGATGTTCATTTGTACCGGCCCGGAGTTCAATCCCTCCCAGGAGGGGTTGCGGCGCCATGGCCAGCTGGTATCGTCTGGCGATACTTTTTGAGGGTCGAGATGAGCACCACCCAAGACCTGATCCAGGCGCTGAAGGCCGAACTGAAGCGCGCCGACATCACCTACGCCCGGCTGGCCGACGAATTGGAGATGTCGGAATCCAGCATCAAGCGCATCTTCGCGAAGGGCGACATGCCGCTGTCGCGCATCGACGACGTGCTGCGCGTGCTGAAGATGGATTTCGCCGAGCTGGCGCGCCAGGTCGCCGATGCGCAGCCGCTGCGCCGCGAGCTGACGCTGGAACAGGAAAAGGCGGTGGTGGCCGACCGGCGCCTGCTGCTGCTGGCGATCTGCTGCATGAGCCAGTGGACCTACGAACAGATGATCGGCACCTACACCTTCAACGAGGCCGACTGCGTGCGCTACCTGCTGCAGCTGGACCGGCTGGGCATCATCGAGCTGCGCCCGATGAACCGCTACCGGCTTCAGGTGGCCAAGACCTTCCGCTGGCGCCCGAACGGCCCGGTGATGGCCTTCTTCCGCGAGCACGTGGCCGACGACTACTTCAACAGTGGCTTCGACGGCGAGGGCGAGATGATGATGCTGGTGCACGGGCAGATCGGCACCAGCCTCGCGACCAGCTTCGTCGAGCGGCTGCAGCGCGTGGGCCAGGATTTCGCGCAGCAGCACCTGGCCGACCAGAAGCTGCCGGCCGACCAGCGCCGTGCCTACACGCTGGTGGTGGGCATGCGCTCGTGGCTGTTCGCGGCGTTTCGCGACCTCAAGCGGGAACCGGAGTAGGCGACGGCACGGCGCGCAGCGTCAACGTGAACTCGGCCCAGGCGCCCGGCTCGCTGTGCGCCTCGATGCGCCCGCCCATGCTTTCGACCAGCTGGCGGCTGATCGCGAGGCCGATGCCGCTGCCCTGCTCGGTGCCGCCGTCGCGGCCCAGCCGGTTGAACGGCTCGTACAGGCGCTCCAGCTGGGCGGCGCTCAGGCCCGGCCCGCTGTTCCACACCGACAGCTGCACGCCCTCGGGCCCGCTGCGGCGCAGCGCGACGCGGATGCGCCCGCCGGCATCGCCGTACTTGATCGCGTTGGACAGCAGGTTCAGCACCGCCTGCTTCAGGCGCAGCGGATCGGCCTGCGCCGCCGGCAGGTCGCCGTCGAACACGCGCTCGATCTGGATGCGGCGCTCGGCGGCATCGGCGGCCACCATCGTGACGGCCTCGTCGGCCAGCGCCTTCAGGTCGATCGGCACGCTGTGCATGTCCATCGCGCCGACCTCGACCTTGCTCAGGTCCATCAGGTCGGTGATCAGCCGCAGCAGGTGCTGGCCAGCCAGGGCGATGTGGGCAACGCGTTCCTGCTGCTGCGCCGACAGCGGCGTGGCGGTGTCCAGCTGCAGCAGCTGCGAGAAGCCCAGCACCGCGTTCAGCGGCGTGCGCAGCTCGTGGCTCACGCGCGCGAGGAACTGCGACTTCATCTCGTTGGCCTGCTCGGCGACGCGCTGCTGCTCGCGCGCGGCCTGGGCCGACTTGACGTCGGAGATGTCGGCGAAGCTGCCGACCATGCGCAGGATGCGGCCCTCGGAGCTGCGCTCGGCGACCTGGCCGCGGCTCAGGATCCACACCCAGTGGCCGTCGGAGTGGCGCAGCCGGTATTCGTCGGCGTAGGGCTGGCTCGGGTCGCGCAGGAAGGCACGGAAGCGCTCGGCCGCGTGCGGCAGGTCGTCGGGGTGGCACAGCTTCTCGAAGCTGTCGGACGCGATCTCGCCGAAGCGGGTGTTGAACTCGGCCGCGGTGGTGCCCAGCAGGTCGGCCCAGCGCCCGCCCAGCGTCAGCACGCCGGTGCGCAGGTCGCGCGCCCACAGGCCGATGCGGCCGCCGTCGATCGCGGCATCGAGCCACTCGCGCGACTGCTGCAGCGCGGCAATCATCTGCTCGCGCTCGGTGGCCAGCGACTGCTGCGCGGTGATGTCGGTCACCAGGCACAGGCGCGCGCTGCGGTCGCCGAACTGCAGGCTGTGCGCGCTGGTGCGGGCGAGCACGGTGCCGCCGTCCTTGCGCCGGTGGCGCCACGGCCCGGACGAGGTGACGCCGGCGGCATCCGGGCCGCGCACCGTGCGCAGCTGGGCCTCCAGCGCCGGCATGTCCTCGGGCGGGCGCAGGTCGGCCAGCGTCATCTGCAGGAATTCGTCGCGCGACCAGCCGTAGTGCAGCACCGCCGCGCCGTTGACGTCGAGGAAGCGCAGCGACAGCGCGTCGTAGATCCACATCGGCTGCGGATTGGCGTGGAACATCTGCTCGTAGCTGACGGCGATCTCGTGCAGCACGGTGTCTTCGTTGCCGTGGCGCGTGGCCAGCGAACGCAGCAGCAGGATCAACAGGCAGCCCGTCATCGCGACGAAGATCAGGCCCTGGATCGTGTGCACCAGCGTCAGCTGGCGCGGGTCGTTGGTGAGCGCGAGCGCCGCATGCTCGGAGAAGAGCACCCAGCCGGCCCCCACCACGAGGTAGGACAGGACCAGGACGACGGGGCTGCGGTGGGGCCGCTCTTGCATAGACGCTCTTACAACGGTGGGCTGCGACTTCGCGGTCGCCTCGTGCGACCCCTGCCTATGTACACCATCAGGGGTCCGGCACCAAGGTGTCAAGTGTTGCAGGTGCGCCGCAACATGCGCTACACGACACCTCTTTCGCGCAGCGCCGCCAGCTGCTCCGGCGTGACGCCGATCTCGCGCAGCACCGCCTCGGTGTCCTCGCCCAGCGCCGGCGCGCGGCGGCGGATCGCGCCCGGCGTCGCGCTGAGCCGCGGCACGATGCCGGGGGTTTCGAGCGACAACCCCTGCGCGCTGATGACGCGCTGCAGCATGCCGCGGTCGCGGTAGTGCGGGTCTTCGGCGATGTCGCGCGCGGTGTAGATGCGCCCGGCCGGGACGTGGGCGGCGTGCAGCGCGTCCAGCACCTCGGCCACGCCGCGCGGCGCAGTCCAGGCACCGATCGCCGCGTCGATCTCGCCCACCCGCGCGACGCGCCCGGCGTTGCCGGCCAGCGCCGGGTCGTTGCCCAGGTCATCGCGGCCGATCGCCGCCATCAATCGCTTGAAGATGCTGTCGCCGTTGCCGGCCACCAGCACCCAGCCATCGTGGCAGGGGTAGGCGTTGCTCGGTGCGATGCCGGGCAGGGCCGAGCCCGCCGGTTCTCGCACGGCGCCGAAGGCGCTGTACTCGGGCAGCAGGCTTTCCATGCAGTTGAAGACGGCTTCGTACAGCGCGACGTCGATCACCTGGCCGCGGCCCTTCGGCGCGTCGGCCGACACGCTGGCATGCCGGTGGTGAAGCGCCATCAGGATGCCGATCACGCCGTGCAGCGAGGCCAGCGTGTCGCCGATGCTGACGCCCACCCGCACCGGCACGCGGCCGGGCTCGGCCGTCAGGTGGCGCAGGCCGCCCATCGCCTCGGCGACGACACCGAAACCGGGGCGGTCCTTGTAGGGCCCGGTCTGGCCGTAGCCGCTGATGCGCAGCATCACGAGGCCGGGGTTGGTGGCCGACAGCGCGTCGTAGCCCAGGCCCCAGCCCTCCATCACGCCGGGCTTGAAGTTTTCGACCAGCACATCGCATTCGGCGGCCAGCCGGCGCACGATGTCGCGCGCCTCGGGCTGCTTCAGGTCGAGCGCGATGCTGCGCTTGTTGCGCGACTGCACCTCCCACCAGACGCTGGTGCCTGCGTGCATCAGCCGCCACTGGCGCAGCGGGTCACCGCCGGCGGGCGGCTCGACCTTGATCACGTCGGCGCCGAAGTCGGCCAGCGTCTTCGCGGCGAACGGGCCGGCGATCAGCTGCCCGAGTTCGAGCACCTTGAGGCCGGCCAGCGGGCCGGCGGCAGCGTCAGCTTGAGCAGTCATGCGCGCGATGGTAGTGTCTGGCGCCCGCCTCCTTCCACCGCCGGAGCACGCCATGCGCCTTGCCGTCCTTGCGACCTCCCTCGCCCTGCTGGCCGCGCCGGCCGCTCCCGCAGCGGCGGCCGAACGCGCCATCGACAAGGAGGTGCTGGTCGCCGCCCCGCTCGCGCAGGTGTGGCAGAGCTGGACCACGAAGGCCGGCATCGAGGGCTTCTTCTCGCCCGAGGCGGAGATCGACGCGCGCGTCGGCGGCGCCTTCCACATCCACATGGATCCGCTGGCCGAGCCCGGCATGAAGGGCGCCGACGACATGCGCTTCATGGCCTTGCAGGCGATAAAGATGATCAGCTTCGACTGGAACGCGCCGCCCTCGCTGCCCGAGGCGCGGCAGCAGCGCACCTTCGTCGTCGTGCGCTTCGCGCCGGTCGACGACAAGAGCACGCGCGTGACGCTGCACCACGTCGGCTGGGGCGACGGCGGCGAATGGGACAAGACCTATGCCTACTTCGACCGCGCCTGGGGCCGGGTGCTCGAGAACCTGCAGAAGCGCTACACGACCGGGCCGATGGACTGGACGACGTGGATGGAGAGCCTGAAGAAGGCGCATGCGGCGCCGGCCGCCAAGCCATAAAAAAGGGGCGCGGCTCGCGCCACGCCCCTGAAGGGTCACGCGCTGACCGCCTGGTCCGCGCGACCGCCGCAATCGACCCTGGCTACAGGGTCTTCACGATCCGCAGGTTGCGGATCTGGAAGTGGATGGTTCCCTTCTGGTCGTCCCAGGCCGGCAGCATCTCCAGCGGGGACGTGATCTTGGCCGGGTCGAAGCCGTTGGCCGTGTAGTCCGGCGAGCTGAACGGGATCTTCACCGTCTGCCAGGTGTTGAGCGCCGGGTGGCCGACCTTGTCCTTCAGGTCGCCGGTGCGGCAGGTGTCGCTCTTGCGGTCGCACACCATCTTGGTCCAGAAGTCCTGCGTGCTCTGGCCGTAGTCCAGCACGCGGATCTCGAACTGCACGCCACCGGTGGCCGCGATAGCCGATGCGTCGATCAGCGTGTTGTCGGGCGTGGACATGAAGATGCCGCCGTTGCCGGCCCCGTCGGTCACGCCGTTGAACACCACGTCGATCAGCTTGTCGGCACCGTCGACGACGTCGTTCGTCAGCGTGACGCTGCCGGTGCCGTACGACCAAGCGCCCGGTGCGGCCAGCGCGGCCGCATCGCTGATGCCGTTGACGTACAGATCCTTGTCGCCGCTGACCGCGATCACGTTGACGGCCGGGCCGCCGGCACACGGCACGTTGCCGGTGCGCTTCGGATCCCAGCGGATGTTGGCCACCGAGAGTTCGAACGTGCCCGCCGTGTACAGCAGGAAGGGCGTGTTCACCGCGGTGAAGTCGGTGCCCTGGTCGGCGAAGCACTGCAGCGGGATCGCCAGTTCCGTCCAGGTGTTGGCCGGCAGCGTGCCGAAGGTGTTGGTCGCGTCGATCTCGCCGATGCACGGGTAGCCGCAGTCCACGCGCATCTTGATCGCCGCCGTCGGCGCGACGCTGACGCGCGCATCGAACACCAGCGAACCCTGCGAGTTGAGGTACGACTGCAGGTCCTGCTTGTCGTTCTCGTTGGTGCTCTGCATGTAGAGCTGGCCGGCCGCGCCGTTCCAGTGCGCCTTCATCGCGGCCCACTGCTTGCCGTCCTTGTCGTCGACCGGCACCGCGGTGATCTCGGCCTGCGGCGTGGAGGTGCTCGTCGCGGTCGACAGGCCCACCAGCACGCTCCAGCTCGACGGCGCGCCGATGCGCATCGAGAAGCCGCCCTGGTTGGCGCCGTCGAACACCGACAGCGTCTGGTCGGTGGTGCCGCCACCGCCGGCCGGCACGCCGCAGCCTTGCGCGACCGTGCTCTCGTCGAGCTGGCCCTGGTCGGCGCCGGGCGCCGCGTAGCTCAGCCCGTAGCCGAAGGCGTACAGCGGGTCGTAGGCCGCGTCGCCCTTGTTCAGCGAGGTCTGGCAGGCCGACTTGGGCCACGAGTACGACAGCTTGCCGCTGAAATCGGCGTTGACGCTGCCGTCGGCCTTCTTGAACAGCACGTCGACGATGCCGTCACCCTCGGTGCCCGGCAGCCAGGCCGCGACGAAGGCGTCCGAGCGGTTGATCTCGCGGCTGGCGTACAGCGGCCGGCCCGAGTAGAGCACCGTGATGATCTTCTTGACGCCCTTGTCCTTCAGCGCCTGGATCAGCGCGACGTCTTCCGGGTGCCACCTGGCATGCTCCAGCGTCTTGTTCTTGCCGATGTCGCCGACGCCTTCGGCATACGGCGTCTCGCCGACCACGACGATGGCCGCGTCGTAGTCCGCGCTGCCGAGCGTGCCGGTGGTGCTGGTGTCGATCACCGCGTTCGGCGCGACCTTCCGGATCGCCTGCCACAGCGTGGTGCCGCCGCCGAAATCGGCATTGACGTTGTCGGTGCCCTGCCAGGTCAGCGACCAGCCGCCGGTCTGGTTGGACAGGCTGTCGGCGCTCTTGCCGGCCACCAGCACCTTGGCGTCGCGGGCCAGCGGCAAGGTGGCGCCGTTGTTCTTCAGCAGCACCAGCGACTTGCGCACCGCCTCTTGCGCGACGGCGCGGTTCTCGGCCGTGCCGACCTCGGTGCTGGCATTGCGCGCCGACGGCTTGGGCTTGTCGAACAGGCCGGCGCGGATCTTCACGCGCAGGATGCGGCGCACCGCGTCGTCGATGCGCGCCTGCGGGATCTCGCCGTTCTGCACGCTGGCCATCGTGTTGGTGATGAAGGCCTTCCAGTCGTCGAGGTAGGGCACCATCACCATGTCGATGCCCGCATTGATGGCCTGCGGGCAATTCGAGTTGGTGCAGGCGATCGCCGAGTCGCTGTTGGTGGTGTTGACCTGGCCGAGGCCGTTCCAGTCGGACACGACGAAGCCGTCGAAGCCCATCCTGGTCTTGAGCACGTCGGTCAGCAGGTACTTGTGGCCGTGCATCTTGTTGGCACGCGCGGTGTCGCCCTGGGCCGCGTCCTTCCAGCTGCTGAACGAGGCCATCACCGACTGCGCACCCGCCTGCAGCGCGGTGTAGTAGCCGCGGCCGTGGATATTGATCAGGTCGGCTTCGGTGACGGCGGTGACGCCCTGGTCCTTGCCGTCGGTGGTGCCGCCGTCGCCCAGGAAATGCTTGGCGGTCGCGACCACTTTTTCATTCGCCTTCGCGTCCTTCGCGAGCGTGCCCTGCAGGCCCTTGATGACCTCGCCGCCGTACGACTGCACGACCAGCGGGTCTTCCGAGTAGCCCTCGTAGGTGCGGCCCCAGCGGTCGTCGCGCACCACGGCCAGCGTCGGGCCGAAGGCCCAGTCGATGCCGGTGTGTGCCACCTCGCGCGCGGTGACCTCGCCGATGCGGCGCAGCAGCTCGGGGTCGCGCGTCGCGCCCAGGCCGATGTTGTGCGGGAACAGCGTCGCGCCCTTCACGTTGTTGTGGCCGTGCACCGCGTCCGTGCCCCAGATCAGCGGGATCGGGTTGGCGTTCGCCGGGTCGACCGACGCCGCCCACAGCGAATCGGCCAGCGCCAGCCAGTCGGCCACCGCCGCGCCCTTGTTCTGGCCGGGGAACGAGCCGCCGCCGTTCAGCACCGAACCGAGGTGGTAGGTCTTGATGTCGTCCGGCGTCACGCCCTGGATCTCGACCTGCGTCATCTGGCCGACTTTCTCGGCCAGGCTCATCTTCGCGAGCAGGGCCTCGACCTTGGCCTCGACGGCGCTGTCGGTCTTGATCGCGCTCTTGATCGCCGGCCAGTCCGCAAGCGGGGTGGTCGGGATGTCGGTACTCACGGGTGGGGGGGCCGGGCTGTCATCGGAATCGCCGCCGCCGCAGGCGCCCAGCGTCAGCGCCACGGCCCAGGCGAGCCCGTGCAGGGCCGCTCGCGAAGAACGAATCATGTCTTGTCTCCTCTTGTTGGTCTGTCGAACGCATCGGCACAGCGAGCGAACGCGGCGCGAGCATAGCCATCGCTGAAAGCGCTTGCAAGAAGACGTTTACCAATCGTTAAGGCGATGACAAGCCCAGGCCGACGGTTTGGAGACTGTGAAAAAACGCACACGACATGCCACGACACGAGCCGGCATGCGCCCTGGCGGGCATTGCGGCGGTGCAGCTACGGCGCTGCAGCAAAAAGCTGTCTGACAGGGAATCTACCGAGCGATTCCTGAAACCCGGATGAAACCGCTTGCAACCTGTCTTACGCGGGCGGCCTCACGCGGCCTTCTGTTCGAGCAGGTAGTTCGCGTCGTCGTACTGTCCCAGCACGTCGACCAGGTAGGGCAGCAGCGCGAGCAGTTCGTCGTGCAGCGTGTACGGCGGGTTCAGGATGAACATGCCGCTGCCGGCCAGGCCGAAGCCCTGCGCATCGGGCACCTGCACCGTCAGGCGCACGTGCAGCCAGCCCTTGGGCGCCAGGCCCTCGAGCCGGCGCGGCAGCTGCGCCGCCTCGAGCTTCTGCACCTGCGGGTACCAGACCATGTAGACGCCGTCGACGAAGCGCAGCAGCGCCTCGCGCAGCGACGCGATCACGCGGCCGTAGTCGCCGTGGCCTTCGTAGCTCGGATCCATCAGCACCGCGGCGCGGCGGCTGGACGGCGGCACCTGGCCCTTCAGGCCGTCGAAGCCGTCGGCGTTGTAGATCTCGACGTTCTTCGTCTCGCCGAGGAAGGACTGCAGGATGCGGTGGTCGGTGTTGTGCAGCTCGAACAGGCGCAGCTGGTCCTGCGCGCGCAGCAGCATCTGCGCGAAGGCCGGCGAGCCGGGGTACTGGCGCAGCTTGCCGTCGGGGTTGAACTGGCGCACCGCGGCCACGTAGTCGGCCACCGGGCCCGGCAGGTCGTCGCGCCCCCACAGGCGCGCGATGCCCTGCTCGAACTCGCCCTTCTTGGTCGCGTACTGGCCCTCCAGCGAGTAGCCGCCGGCGCCGGCATGCGTGTCGACCAGCCGGTACGGCTTGTCCTTCTGGTTCATGTAGCGCAGCACCATGCCGAGCACGGTGTGCTTGAGCACGTCGGCATGGTTGCCGGCATGGAAGGCGTGGCGGTAGGCGAGCATGGGCGGCTTTCTTCGGAATCGGGAACCAGCCGCGTATTGTCGTTGCCGGGGCGGGCTGCGCCATCTTTCAAATTCGGTTTGAAGCTGAAAGTGGCAAACCGCGGATTATCAATCCCGGCACCGGCCTCTACAGTGCCTCCATCCCCCTCTCCCTGGAACCCGCCATGAAAGCCGTCGCCTACCGCCGCCCCTTGCCCATCACCGATGCCGAGTCGCTGCTCGACGTCACCCTGCCCGAGCCGAAAGCCGCCGGCCGCGACCTGCTGGTGCGCGTGCAGGCGGTGTCGGTCAACCCGGTCGACGTGAAGATCCGCGCCGGCAGTGCGCCGGCGGACGGCCAGCCGAAGGTGATCGGCTGGGACGCCGTCGGCCGCGTCGAGGCGGTCGGGCCGCAGGTCACGCTGTTCAAGCCCGGCGATCAGGTCTGGTACGCCGGCGACATCACGCGCCCGGGCAGCAATGCCGAGCTGCAGCTGGTCGACGAGCGCATCGTCGGCCATGCGCCGAAGAGCCTGCCTGCCGCCCAGGCCGCCGCGCTGCCGCTGACCGCGATCACCGCATGGGAGCTGCTGTTCGACCGCCTGGTCGTCACGCCGCAGACCGAAGGCGCGCTGCTGATCATCGGCGCGGCCGGCGGCGTCGGCTCGATCCTGACCCAGCTCGCGCGCCAGCTGACGAAGCTCACGGTGATCGGCACCGCGTCGCGTCCGGAAACCCAGGCCTGGCTGCGCGAGCTCGGCGCGCACCACGTGATCGACCACCACCAGCCGCTGCTGCCGCAGCTGCAGGCGGCCGGCGTGCCGCAGGTCACCGCGGTCGCCGGGCTGACGCACACGCCCAGCTACTACACGCAGATCGTGGAGGCGCTCGCGCCGCAGGGCAAGCTGGCACTGATCGACGACTTCAAGGAGCCGCTGGACGTGATGGCGCTCAAGCGCAAGAGCCTGTCGCTGCACTGGGAGCTGATGTTCACGCGCTCGATGATGCAGACCGCCGACATGCACAAGCAGCACGAGCTGCTCGACGAGGTGGCGGCGCTGATCGACGCCGGCCGGCTGCGCAGCACGCTGGGCGAGCATTTCGGCACCATCAACGCGGCCAACCTGAAGCGCGCCCATGCCTTCATCGAGAGCGGCAAGGCGCGCGGCAAGGTGGTGCTCGAGGGCTTTTGACACGACCTCGGGCTAGCATCCCGGGGTGCATTCCCTTCTCGCGCCCCGACCCGTCCGCCTTCTCCTCACTCTCGTCGCCGGGGCCGCCGCAGCCGGGCTGTGCCTGCTGCTGCACACGCCGCTGCCGTGGATGATCGGCCCGCTGGTCGCCACCGCGATCGGCTGCATGGCCGGCCTGCCGATGGCGGCGGCGACGCCGCTGCGCAACGCCGGCCAGTGGGCCATCGGCACGGTGCTCGGCCTGTACTTCACGCCGCAGGTGGTCGGCATCGTCGCGAGCCACTGGGCGGTGATCCTCGCCGGCATCGCATGGGCCCTGCTGCTGGGCGCGCTGTTCGGCGTCTTCCTGAAGCGCGCCAACGCCGGCACGCTGGCGCTCGACCGGCCGACGCTGTTCTTCGCCAGCGCGATCGGCGGCGCCTCCGAGATGGCGGTGCTGGCCGAGCGCTACGGCGGCCGCATGGACCTGGTCGCAAGCGCCCATTCGCTGCGCATCCTGCTGGTCGTGCTGACGATCCCGTTCGGCTTCCAGTTTGCCGGCCTGCACGGGCTGGACCCGACGCTGCCGGGCCCGCAGACGGTCGAATGGCAGGGGCTGCTGCAGCTGATCGCGCTGACGATCGCGGGTGGCGCCTTCCTGCGCTGGCGCGGCGTCTCGAACCCGTGGGTGCTGGGGCCGCTGTTCGTCGCGTTCGGCCTCACGGCCACCGGCGTCGAGCTGTCGGCGGTGCCGAAGTGGATGACCAACCTCGGCCAGCTGTTCATCGGCGTCGCGCTCGGCACGCGCTTCACGCCGGCCTTCCTGCACACGGCGCCGCGCTGGCTGCTGAGCGTCGGCGCCGGCACGCTGGCGATGATCGTGCTGTCGGCGGGCTTCGCGCTCGGGGTCGCGCAGCTCAGCGGCCTGCATCCGGCGACGGTGATGCTCGGCACCTCGCCGGGCGGCATCGCCGAGATGTGCCTGACCGCGCGCACGCTCGAACTCGGCGTGCCGGTCGTCACGGCCTTCCACGTGACGCGCATGGCCGCGGTGGTGCTGCTGGCCTCGCCGATGTTCCGCTGGTCGGCGCAGGCCGCCTGATCAGCCGCGCTTCATGCGCGCCCGGAACAACTCGGGGATGCCGACCTCGCGCGGTCCGGGCACCAGCTCGAAGGACTCGCCCGCCTGCAGCGTGCCGGGCGAGCGCACGGCAAGGTAGAAGCCGCACCAGGCGCTGGACGCCATCATCTTCGCCGCCTGGTTGAAACCCATCGCGTGGTTGAACTTGAAGCAAGGGAAACGCGGTTCGCTGACGGCGAGCTCGCAGTCGGCGAAGCGCAGCACGTCGCCGATCCAGACCTGGTTTTCCAGCAGGCCGGCGAGCGTCAGGTTCTCGCCGATCGCGCCGGGCGGCAGCGGCTGGTTCCAGTCGGCCACCTGGGCCTGCGCGCGCACCGTCTGCCAGAACGCATAGTGCTCGCTGGGGTAGGCGTAGACGGCCTTCGACAGGCCGCCGTGCACGCTGGGATCGGCCTGCTCGTCGCCGTCCAGCCCCATCGGCAGCACCGCGACCCGGCCCTCCGCCGGCTGCTTGCCGATCGCGGTGAGCACCGCGCGGCCGTCGATCGAGACCTCGGTCGCGCGGGCGCGGTTGACGCTGAGCAGGCGGGCGCTCATCCGGCGCGCCAGCCACGCACGCTGCCGGCGACGCGGCGGCCCTGCGGCCCCGAGACCCACTGCGTGAACAGCTTGGCGGCCGGGTGGTTGACGCGGAACGAGCGCATCACGTGGACCTCGGTCGCAAGCAAGGGGTCGCCTTCGACGACGATCGCGAGCGGCTTGGCCGGGTGGGCCAGCCAGGCGCCGCGCTCGACCAGCGCATAGGCGTTCTGCGCGGCGGCCTGCGCGACGATCGGTGACTTGGCATCCGCCGTGGCGTACCAGGGCGCCGCCGGCGCGATCTTCGCGGCGCGCCACAGCGGCAGTTCGGCCAGCGTCGCGCCACTGCCATTGCCCGACGTCAGGAAACGCGCCTGCGCGTTCGCGATCGCCATCAGCGCCGCGGCGATGTCCTTGGTGCCGAGCACGCCGGCCGGGTCCTTCGCCTTCTTGCCCTTGCCTTCGACCGGGCCGACCAGCACGAAGTCGCCGAGCGCGATGCGGTGGCGGTCATGGGCGAGACCCTGCTTCTCGAGCTGGGCCTCCAGCTCCGGCGCATTGGTCATCGCCATGTCGATCTCGCCGCGCTCCAGCGCCTGGATCAACCCGGCGCTCTGGCCGCCGGACACCTGGACGGCGACGCCGGTGTCGCGCCCGAAGCCCTTCTGGAAGGCCTGGCCGAGCCCGGATTCGAGCAGCGACTGCTCCACGCCCATCAGCAGCGGGTCGGCCAGCGACTTGCGCTGGGCCGCCTGGGCGGCGCGGGAGAAGGGGAGGCCGCCGGCGGCCGCGAGGGAGAGGAGGAGGCGTCGTCGCATCATCCGACGATCTTAAGCGGGCCCGAATTCGGCCCCGCCGGCCTGCAACAGAACCGCCGAAAAAGTCACAACTGCTTTGCATGCCGGCATTCGGAATTTGCATGGCCCCCCGGGCTGCGGTGGTTACCGCGCGATTACAGTGGCGCGACAATGCCTTGCCCGGTGCAAGGCACATCGATTGCCCATCGGCGATGAAACCGGCTGTTCCTCGATCACGGTCGCGGCGGCATGGGGCGAGCCCGGAGGTTCGCCCGATTCCGCCTTCCTTGACTTTGATGATTGGAGCCACCATGAACCGACCCGTGATGGAGGGTTTGCGCCTGAACGCGCCCGCTTACGTCAAACATGCGCGCCTGATGGCGTGGGTGGCCGAGATGGCCGCGCTCACCGAGGCCCGCGACGTGCACTGGTGCGACGGCAGCACCGCCGAATACGACAGGCTGTGCGCCCAGCTGGTGGCGGCCGGCACCTTCAAGAAGCTGAACCCCGAGCTGCGCCCCAACAGCTACCTGGCCTGCAGCAGCCCGAGCGACGTCGCCCGCGTCGAGGACCGCACCTTCATCTGCAGCGCGAAGAAGGAAGACGCCGGCCCGACCAACAACTGGATGGATCCGGCCGAGATGCGCGCGCTGCTGCAGACGGGTGACCAGGCCCTGTTCCGCGGCGCGATGAAGGGCCGCACGATGTACGTCGTGCCGTTCAGCATGGGCCCGCTGGGCTCGCCGATCGCGCACATCGGCGTCGAGCTGTCCGACAGCCCGTACGTCGCGGTCAACATGAAGATCATGACACGCATGGGCCGCGCGGTGCTCGACGTGCTGGGCAGCGACGGCGACTTCGTGCCGTGCATGCACACCGTCGGCGCGCCGCTGGAGCCGGGCCAGAAGGATGTCGCGTGGCCGTGCAACACCACCAAGTACATCGTCCACTACCCCGAGACGCGCGAGATCTGGAGCTACGGCTCGGGCTATGGCGGCAACGCGCTGCTGGGCAAGAAGTGCTTCGCGCTGCGCATCGCCAGCACGATGGGCCGCGACGAGGGCTGGCTGGCCGAGCACATGCTGATCCTCGGCGTCGAGAGCCCCGAAGGCAGGAAGCACCACGTGGCCGCCGCCTTCCCGAGCGCCTGCGGCAAGACCAACTTCGCGATGCTGATCCCGCCGGCCGGCCTGCCGGGCTGGAAGGTCACGACCATCGGCGACGACATCGCGTGGATCAAGCCGGCGGCCGATGGCCGCCTGCATGCGATCAACCCGGAGGCGGGCTACTTCGGCGTCGCGCCGGGCACCAACGAGAAGACCAACGCCAACTGCATGGCCAGCCTGAAGCGCGACGTGATCTTCACGAACGTCGCGCTCACCGATGACGGCGACGTCTGGTGGGAAGGCATGACCGACGTGCCGCCGGCGCAGCTGACCGACTGGCAGGGCAAGCGCTGGACACCGCAGATCGCCAAGGAAACCGGCGCGAAGGCGGCACACCCGAATGCGCGCTTCACCGTGCCGGCCACCAACAACCCGGCGCTCGACCCGGAGTGGGACAACCCGGCCGGCGTCGCGATCGACGCGATCATCGTCGGCGGGCGCCGCTCGACCACGGTGCCGCTGGTCACCGAAGCGCGCAACTGGACCGAGGGCGTCTACATGGCCGCGACGATGGGCAGCGAGACCACCGCCGCCGCCGCCGGCCAGCAGGGCGTGGTGCGGCGCGATCCGTTCGCGATGCTGCCCTTCATCGGATACAACATGAGCGACTACTTCCAGCACTGGCTGTCGCTGGGTGCGAAGCTGCAGGCGAAGGGGGCGACGCTGCCGAAGATCTACTGCGTCAACTGGTTCCGCAAGGGCGACGACGGCAAGTTCGTCTGGCCCGGCTACGGCGAGAACATGCGCGTGCTGAAGTGGATGCTGGAGCGTGTCGAAGGCACGGGCCGGGGCCGCGAGAACGTGTTCGGCGTGACGCCGGCCTACCAGGACCTGAACTGGAACGGGCTGGACTTCAACGCCGCGCAGTACGAGCAGGTGACGGGTGTGGATGACGCGTCATGGAAGGCCGAACTGGCGCTGCACGACGAGCTGTTCAGGCAGCTGGCGTACCACCTGCCGGCGGAACTGGCGGCGACCAAGGCGCGGATCGAGGCGCGGCTGGGCGCGTGAGCGCCACTGCCGCCGGAATGTACTTGTCGAGAATGCCCAGCAGGGCATCCGCTTCCGCCTGGGAGACGGGTGGGAACGGAGACTGGTACGAGGTGGCATTGCGCCTCGCATGCGCCCGGGTGACCAGGGCGAACTCGGCGGAGCCCAGCTTCAGGTCCGTGCTGACACGCTGAATCGCGAGATTGCGACCGGCATCCTTGGTGCGAACCTGGTAATGCTCCAGCACGGCCTGCACCAGTTGGAAGTAGCCCTCGTAGGCCAGGGTAAAGGTCTGCAGCGGCAAGCGCTCGCCGAGCGAGCGGGCCGACGCCAGGTAGTCCTGTGCATTGCGCAGGTACTGCGCGATGGCCCCTTCGGTCGGGACCACGGCCTCGAGCGCCTTGGCCTTGATGAGGTTCTCGTATTCAGCCGGCCGGGTCATGGGGGAGGATCGGGATCCGTGGTCCGTGAGCGATTTGCGCCAGGACGCTGTCACTGCCCGTGAGCTGCGACCACTCGCTTGGCGCGTACAGGTTCAAATGGACCGGGCGGCCAAGTCGCTGCTCCAGTTCCAGCAGCGCTTGTGTCAGCTCCAGCAACGGCGCCGTGCCAACGACGACCAGATCGATGTCGCTTTGATGCGAGTCGGTGCCTGACACCACCGAGCCGAAGACGAAGGCCTCCGCGATCTGCTGCTCGAATGGCACCAGCGCTTCGCGCAGCGGTTCGGCCAGCCCGAACGATTTCTGCGCGATGCTCCGCAACTCCGGATACAGGAAATAGGCGGTATTGGCCCTGATGGATCGCTGACGCCCCCGCCGCGGCTCCTCGACCAGCACACCGACTTCGACCAGGCGGTCGATCTGCTGCTGGGTGCTGCCCTTGCCCGTGCCGGCTTTCGCGAGCAACTCGTTGAGCGTGAAGCTGCGCGCCGGGTTGGCGTATACAGCGCCCAGGACACGCTGCAAACCTGGCGTCAGGAGGAAATCGATGGCACCCACTCAATATCCATTAAATAGGGACATAATCCCATATTATATGGATTAATGATTTCCGAGCATGCAATGACAAAGGCCCGCTGACGCGGGCCTTGTCGTTTGAGCGCCGGCCGCTCAGGCTTCGGCGTCGGCGCGGTCGGCGGCCGCGCGCAGGTCGGCGGCGTAGCTGGGCTGGCCGTCGCTGTAGCTGTCGGCCAGCGAGCGCAGGCGGCTCGCGGCTTCGGCCGGGCTTTCGACGGCCGGGCTCAGCAGGTTGGCCAGGGCGGCCGTGGCGAACGCATAGGCGCCCGAGAGGCGCTGCACGAAAGCCGTCGAGGCTTGCGAGTCAGCGTAGAAGTTCGAAGTGTTCATGATGGTCTCGAAGTGGGCCGCCGCCCGTGGCAGCGGCACCGGGTCAGTTGCCGTACAGCTCTTCGTGCCGGTCGGCGGCAGCGAACAGGTCCGCTGCGAAGCCGGGGTCGGTCTTCAGATACTGGCGAGCCATCGCTCGCACATCGGCGGCCTCACGGGCGGCTTGGTTTTCTTCGGCAGCGACGCGCTCGGCGGGCTTCAGCGCGTTCAGCAGCGCCGCGAAGGCGGCGGCGAACGGCGCGGCAAGGCGCGGGGCGGTGCGTTGCTGGGGGACTTGCAGGTCCATCGTGGTCGTGGTCATCGTGTTTCTTTCAGTTCGTTCAATCGCTGGTGGCGAATTCGGGGGGAGGCCGTGGTCGGCGGTGTCAGTGCTGGCTGGCGGAAGCTGAGCTGCGCAGCTGGGCTGCGAACTCGGGTTGCGACGCTTCGTAGCGGCTGGCCAGCGCCAGCAGTTCGGGACGGGCGCGGGTCTGTGCAACGGCTTCCAGCGAGGCCCAGACGCGTTGGCCCAGCAGGCTGATCAAGGTGCTCATGGAAATTCCTTTCAAGACTCGCGAAATCGTTTTCGACCTCGCATGCCGCTATCCTAGGGTTTACCCCAGGGTTCCGCCACTGAAAGCTGTGAATCAGTGATATACACAGCAGTGATATCTCGGTGTCCAGGAGTACGAAGCATGAATTTCCGCACACTTGACTTGAACCTGCTGCGTGTGTTTGACGCCGTGATGGCAGAAGGCAACCTGACGCGCGCGGCCGAACGGCTGGCGCTGACACAACCGGCGGTCAGCAACGCACTCAAGCGCCTGAAAGACTCCGTTGGAGAGGAACTGCTCACTCGCACATCGTTCGGGGTGAAGCCGACGCCGCGTGCGGAGCAGCTGTGGCCGGAAGTCCAGGCGGCGCTGGCGGCGCTGCGCCAGGCCTTCGCGCCGGGCGAATACGACCCGCAGAAAGATGTGGCGAACTTCCGACTCGCGATGGCGGACGCGACCGCGGCCATGCTGATGCCATCCCTGGTGCAGCAGATCGAGCAGATGCGAGCGCTTGCTAACTTGCGTGTGATCCCGCTGACGACCCGCGACCCCCGCCCGTTGCTGGAGCGCGGCGAAGTCGACTTCGCGGTCGGCTACTTTCCGGACGCGGTCGCCAACCTCGTGGCCCAGGGCAGTGCGAGCCCGATCCACCATGAGCGGCTCTACGACAGCCAGTACGTCTGCGTGATGCGGCGCGGCAACCCGCTGGCCGACGGGGAACTGACGCTGGACCGCTTCTGCGACGCCCACCACCTGCTGGTCAGCTTCTCGGGGCGCCCGCACGGGCTGGTCGACCAGGCGCTGACCCAGCTGCACCGCACGCGCCGCATCGTGCTCACCGTCAACCAGTTCTTCACCGCCGGGCGGGTGGTCGCGAGCAGCGACCTGCTGACCGTGCTGCCCCGCACCTTCATCGCCGCCACCGGCTACCAGGACCACCTGGTGCAGCGGCCGATCCCGCTGCCGCTGGCCGGCATCCACGTCGAGGCGCTGTGGCACATGCGGCACGACCGGGCCAGCGCCCACCAGTGGCTGCGCGCCCGGCTGGTCGAAGCCGCCGGGACGGCCGGCGGCTGACGCGGCATGGGCTTGACGTGCCCGGCAAGTTCCAGCATCCTGCGCGAAGTGGTCTAGACCACTTCAGTCGAACTCGCGCCAGGATCCCCCGATGAATTCCACCACCGACATGAAGACCGTCGCGCATGCCGCGGCACAGGCCGCCCGCTCGGCCCCGGGCCGCGTCGTGCGCGCGCCGCGCGGCAGCACGCTCAGCTGCAAGTCCTGGCTCGCGGAGGCGGCGTTCCGGATGATCCAGAACAACCTCGACCCCGAGGTCGCCGAGCGGCCCGAGGAGCTGGTGGTCTACGGCGGCATCGGCCGCGCCGCGCGCGATTGGGCCTGCTTCGACCAGATCCTCGCGTCGCTGCGCGAACTGGAAGACGACGAATCCCTGCTGATCCAGTCCGGCAAGCCGGTCGGCGTGTTCAAGACGCATCCGGACGCGCCGCGCGTGCTGCTGGCCAACTCGAACCTGGTGCCCAAGTGGGCCACCTGGGAGCACTTCAACGAGCTCGACCGCCAGGGCTTGTTCATGTACGGGCAGATGACCGCCGGCTCGTGGATCTACATCGGCACGCAGGGCATCGTGCAGGGCACCTACGAGACCTTCGCCGAAGCCGCCCGCCAGCATTTCGGCGGCAGCCTGGCCGGGCGCTGGGTGCTGACCGCGGGCCTCGGCGGCATGGGCGGCGCGCAGCCGCTGGCCGCCACGTTCGCCGGCGGCGTCTCGCTGAACATCGAATGCCAGCAGAGCAGCATCGACTTCCGGCTGCGCACGCGCTACCTCGACAAGCAGGCCAGGGACCTCGACGACGCGCTGGCGCTGATCCAGTGGCACACCGCCAAGCGCGAGGCGGTGTCGATCGGCCTGCTCGGCAATGCCGCCGAGTTGCTGCCCGAGCTGGTGCGACGCGCGAAGGCCGGCGGCATCCGCCCCGACATCGTCACCGACCAGACCTCGGCCCACGACCTGATCAACGGTTACCTGCCGGCCGGCTGGACGGTCGCGCAATGGCGCGATGCGCAGCGCGACCCGCACCAGCACGAACGCCTGAAGCAGGCGGCCGCGAAGTCCTGCGCGGTGCACGTGCAGGCGATGCTCGATTTCCACGCGATGGGCGTGCCCACCGTCGACTACGGCAACAACATCCGCCAGGTCGCGTTTGACCAGGGCGTGAAGAACGCCTTCGATTTCCCCGGCTTCGTGCCGGCCTACATCCGCCCGCTGTTCTGCGAAGGCAAGGGGCCGTTCCGCTGGGTCGCGCTGTCGGGCGACCCCGAAGACATCCGCAAGACCGACGCGAAGATCAAGCAGCTGTTCCCGCACAACGCGCACGTGCACCGCTGGCTCGACATGGCCGGCGAACGCATCGCGTTCCAGGGGCTGCCGGCACGCATCTGCTGGCTCGGGCTGGGTGAGCGCCACCTGGCCGGCCTGGCCTTCAACGAGATGGTGCGCAGCGGCGAGCTGAAGGCGCCGATCGTGATCGGCCGCGACCACCTGGACACCGGTTCGGTCGCGAGCCCGAACCGGGAGACCGAAGGCATGAAGGACGGCACCGACGCGGTGTCCGACTGGCCGCTGCTGAACGCGCTGCTCAACGCCTCGGGTGGCGCCACCTGGGTCTCGCTGCACCACGGCGGCGGGGTCGGCATGGGCTACTCGCAGCACGCCGGCATGGTGATCGTCGCCGACGGCACCGACGCGGCGGCGAAGCGCCTGGCCCGCGTGCTGGTCAACGACGCCGGCTCGGGCGTGATGCGCCATGCCGATGCCGGCTACGAGCTGGCGGTGCAGACGGCGCACGCGCAGCACCTGAAGCTGCCGATGATCGCCCCGTGACGCGCGAGCTGCTGGACCTGCAGGCGACCCCCGCCGTGCCGTGGCGCAACGGCGCCGGCGTGACGCGCGAACTGGCCGTGCAGCCGCCGGGCGCGGCGCTCGATTTCGACTGGCGCGCGAGCGTGGCCGAGATCGGCCACGACGCGCCGTTCTCCGCCTTCCCCGGCATCGACCGCTGCATCGTGCTGCTGCGCGGTGCAGGCATGCGCTTGTCGTCGGCGGATGGGCGAATCGACGAACGCCTGGCGTACGCACACCAGCCGTTCCACTTCCCGGGCGACGAGGCCTTGCGTGCCGAGCTGCTGGCCGGCCCGTGCCGCGACTTCAACGTGATGACGCGGCGCGGTCGCTGCCGTGCCGAGGTCACCCCCCTGCACCACGACACGCAGACGCAGCCCGCGCAGGCTGGCCTGCTGTTCGCGAGCCTGGGCCACTGGGTCGACGGCGCGCGGCGGCTCGGCCCGCTGCAGGCCTGGCTGTGGCGCGACGGCCTGCCCGTGCTGCAATTGCGCACCGAAGGCGACGCCGCCTGCGCATTGCTGGTTCGCATCGAGGCCACGCCATGACCGCCGGCTCGCTGTTCGCCAGCCACGCGCTGCTGCCGCAAGGCTGGGCCGACGACGTGCTGCTGCAGTGGGACGCCACCGGCACGCTGACCTGCGTCGAGGCCGGCATGAACGCCGGCGCGGCGGTCGAGCGCGCGCCCGGCGCGCTGCTGCCCGGCCTGCCCAACCTGCATTCGCATGCCTTCCAGCGCGCCTTCGCCGGCCTCACCGAGCACCGCAGCGCCGAGCAGGACAGCTTCTGGAGCTGGCGCACGCTGATGTACCGCTTCGCGCAGGCGCTGACGCCGGATGCGTTGCAGGCCATCGCGACGCAGCTGTACATCGAGATGCTGCAGGCCGGCTACACGGCGGTGTGCGAGTTCCACTACGTGCACCACCAGCCCGACGGCCGCGTGCATGCGGATGCGGCCGAGATGTCGCTGCGCCTCGTCGCGGCCGCGCGCACGGCCGGCATCGGCCTGACGATGCTGCCGGTGCTGTACCAGGCGAGCGGCTTCGGCGGCCAGCCGCCGCTGGCCGGGCAGCGCCGCTTCCTGAACAGCGTCGACGGGTTGCTGGGCCTGGTCAGCCGGCTGCGCCACGAGGGCGTGCGCGTCGGCGCGGCGCCGCATTCGCTGCGTGCCGTGGCGCCCGAGGCCTTGCGCGACCTGCTCGGCGGGCTGCACGGCGCCGACCCCGGCGCCCCGGTGCACATCCACGTCGCCGAACAGCAGCGCGAGGTCGACGACTGCCTGGCCTGGAGCGGCCAGCGGCCGGTGCAATGGCTGCTCGACCATGCCGGCGTCGATGCGCGCTGGTGCCTGGTGCATGCGACCCACCTCGATGCGTCGGAGCGGCGCGGCCTCGCCCGCAGCGGGGCGGTGGCCGGCCTGTGCCCGAGCACCGAGGCCAACCTGGGCGATGGTGTCTTTGATGCCGAGGCCCACGTCGCCGACGGCGGCAGCTGGGGCATCGGTTCCGACAGCCATGCGAGCGTCGATGCTGCCGAAGAGCTGCGCCTGCTCGAATACAGCCAGCGCCTGACGAAGCAGCGCCGCAACGTGTTGGCCACGCCGGCGCAGCCTCAGGTGGCCGATGCGATGTGGCTGGCCGCGGTGGCCGGCGGTGCGCGGGCGAGCGGACGCGCGGTCGGCGGCCTGCGCATTGGCCAGCAGGCGGACTTCGTCCACCTCGCGCCCGGCGAGCTGCAGGCGGGCCTGTCCGCATCGCAGCGCCTGGCCAGCCACGTCTTCGCGAACCATGGCGAGCGCGCCGTCACCGACGCGTGGGTGGGCGGCCGGCGCCGCGTCGAGCACGGCCGCCACGTGGCCGGCGAGGGCGCGGCACGGGCCTTCGCCGCGGCGCGCGCGCAACTGCTGGGGGCCTCATGACCGACCTGTTGATCCGCAACGTGCGCATCGTCGACGGGCTCGACGAGACCTGCACACCCTCGGCCCTCGGCTACGTGGCGATCGCGCAAGGCCACGTCGCACGCTGCGGCCCGATGTCCGCCCTGCCGGCCGGGCTGAACCCGCGCGGCGAACTGGATGGCCAGGGCGCGTTGCTCACTGCCGGCCTGATCGATTGCCACACCCACCTGGTGTACGCCGGCGACCGGGCACGGGAGTTCGAGCTGCGACTGCAGGGCGCCACCTACGAGGAGATCGCGCGTGCCGGCGGCGGCATCCGCTCGACGGTGCGCAAGACGCGCGATGCCACGCCCGACGCGCTGTTCGACGCTTCGGCGCGCCGCCTGCGCGCGCTGATGCGCCATGGCGTCACGACGGTCGAGATCAAGTCCGGCTACGGCCTGTCGCTCGACGCGGAGCGCAAATGCCTGCAGGTCGCGCGCCGGCTCGGCGAGGCGTTTCCGATCAACGTGCGCACCACGCTGCTGGCCGCGCATGCGCTGCCGCCGGAGTTCGAAGGCCGGCCCGACGCCTACATCGACGAGATCGCCCTGCACCTGCTGCCGCAGATCGCGCAGGACGGCCTGGCCGACGCCGTCGACGCCTTCTGCGAGACCATCGGCTTCACGCCGGCCCAGGTGCGGCGCGTGTTCGACGCCGCGCGGCGGCACCGCCTGCCGGTCAAGCTGCATGCCGAGCAGCTGTCCAACCAGCAGGGTGCAGCGCTCGCCGCCGAGTTCGGTGCGCTGTCGGCCGACCACCTGGAGCACGTCGACGAGGCCGGCGTCGCCGCGATGGCGCGCGCCGGCATGGTGGCGGTGATGCTGCCCGGCGCGTACTACTTCCTGCGCGACACCGTCGCGCCGCCGATCGCGCTGTTCCGCCGGCACCGCGTGCCGATGGCCGTCGCGACCGACTGCAACCCGGGCACCAGTCCCGGCACGCACCTGCCGCTGATGATGAACATGGCCTGCACGCTGTTCCGCATGACGCCGGCCGAGGCGCTGCTGGGCGTCACGCGCCATGCGGCGCAGGCGCTGGGCGTCGCGGCGACGCACGGCAGCGTCGAAGCGGGCAAGGTGGCCGACCTGTGCCTGTGGGACCTCGACCACCCCGCCGCGCTGAGCTACGCGATCGGCGCGAGCCCGCTACGCACTCGCCTGCAGCGCGGCCTCGAGCATCCGCTGTAGCAGCGGCCGCACGCGCGCCGCCAGGTCGGGCCGGAAACCGAACGGCGCCGGCTCGTCCATGTAGGTGCCGTGGCACATCTCCATCTGCAGCGCGTGCACGTTGCGCGCCGGCTCGCCGTAGTGGCGCGTGATATAGCCGCCCTTGAAGCGGCCGTTGCTGACCTGCGTGTAGTCGTGCTGGCCGCGCAGCACCGCCTCGACCGCCACTTGCACCAGCGGCGCGCAGGCGCGGCCCTGGTCGGTGCCGAGGTTCAGGTCGGGCAGCTTGCCCTCGAAGAAGCGCGGCAGGACGCTGGCGATCGAGTGCGCGTCCCACAGCACCGCGACGCCGTGCAGGTCGCGCAGCCGTTCGAGCTCGCCGCGCAGCGCGACGTGGTACGGGCGCCAGAAGCGCTCGCGCCGCGCGTCGACCTCGGCCTCATCGGGCTCCTGGCCGGCGCGGTACAGGGGCTGCTTGCGAAAGGTGTCGCGCGGCACCAGGCCGGTCGTGTCCTGGCCCGGGTAGAGGTTGCTGTCCTCCGGCGGCCGGTTCAGGTCGATCACGTAGCGCGAGTACGCCGGCACCAGCGTGCTCGCGCCCATGCGCACGGCGAAGTCGTACAGCAGCGGCAGGTGCCAGTCGGTGTCGGCCCGCAGCAGCGCCTCGGGCGTCATGCGGGCCTCGATGTCCGAGGGGATGTCGGTGCCCGCGTGCGGGAACGACAGCAGCAGCGGGACGCTGCCCCGCGTCAGTGCGAACGTGCTTGGATCCATGCGTGAAAACACCAGCGGTGAGCGCGCCGAAGTGGCCTAGACAAGCAAAGGCCCGAGTGTAGACTGCCCGGCACAGGGCTTGCATCATGCCCGCCACCTTGTCCCTTCCCACAGGAGTCGTGATGAATGCAGTGCGTGCCTTGAGGCGGTCCCTGGGCGCCGTCGTCGCCGTCGTTTCGATCGGGATGGGGGCGGCGCTGCCGGCCTGGGCGCAGGAGACCCCGGTGGCGATCGCGATCTCCGGCTGGACCGGCTTCGCGCCGCTGACGCTCGCCAAGGAGGCCGGCATCTACAAGAAGCACGGGCTGGACGTGTCGATCAAGAAGATCCCGCAGAAGGACCGCCACCTGGCGATCGCCTCGGGCGACGTGCAGTGCGCCGCGACGACGGTCGAGACCTGGGTGGTCTGGAACGCCAACGGCGTCGCGACGACGCAGATCTTCCAGCTCGACAAGAGCTTCGGCGCCGACGGCATGGTGGTGCGCAACGGCATCGAGAAGATCGCCGACCTGAAGGGCAAGACGGTGGCCGCGTCGGCGCCGGGCACCGCGCCGTACTTCGGCCTGGCCTGGATGCTGAAGAAGAACGGGTTGTCGATCAAGGACGTCAAGGTCGTCACGCTGGAGCCGCAGGCCGCGGCCAACGCCTTCGTCGCGAACGCCGGCGACCTGGACGCCGCGATGACCTACGAGCCCTACCTGTCGACGGTGCGCGCCAGGCCCGAAGCCGGCAAGATCATCGCGACCACGCTCGACTACCCGATGGTGATGGACACCTTCGGCTGCACGCCGAAGTTCCTGAAGGACAACCCGAAGGCCGCGAAGGCGCTGGCCGACAGCTACTTCGATGCGCTGGAGATGATCCGCAAGGAGCCGAAGAAGTCGTTCGAGATCATGGGCGCCGACGTCAAGCAGAGCGGCGAGGCGTTCGAGAAGTCGCAGGCCTACCTGCGCTGGCAGGACCGGGCCGCCAACCAGCGCTTCTTCACCAGCGTGCTGCAGCCCTTCAGCAAGGAAGCGGCCGAGCTGCTGCTCGAGATCGGCAGCATCAAGCAGATCCCCGACCTGAAGGGCCTGGCGGACAGCAGCTTCGTCCAGTGAAGCCGCTGCTTGCGGTCGAGCCCGGGCGGCGCATCGCGCTCGGGGTCGCCTTCTTCGTGCTGTTCTTCGCCGTGTGGGCGGTCGCGACGCTGGGCGGCTTCGTGTCGAAGACCTTCCTGGCCGACCCGCTGACGATGGTGCGGTCCGGCTGGGATCTGTTGACGCAGCAAGGCTTCGCGCACGACATCGGCATGACGATGTGGCGCGTGCTGGGCGGCTTCGTCGTGGCCGCGCTGGTCGCGCTGCCGCTGGGCGTCGCGATGGGCGCCTACAAGCCGGTCGAGGCCTTCTTCGAGCCCTTCGTCTCGTTCGCGCGCTACCTGCCGGCGTCGGCCTTCATCCCCTTGCTGATCCTGTGGGCCGGCATCGGCGAGGCGCAGAAGCTGGCGGTGATCTTCCTCGGCTCGTTCTTCCAGCTGGTGCTGATGATCGCGGTCAGCGTCGGCAACACGCGGCGCGACCTGGTGGAGGCCGCCTACACGCTGGGCGCGCGCGACTGGGGCATCGTGCGCCGGGTGCTGATCCCGGCCGCCGCGCCCGAGATCGCCGAGACGCTGCGGCTGGTGCTCGGCTGGGCCTGGACCTACGTGATCGTGGCCGAGCTGATCGGCGCGTCCAGCGGCATCGGCCACATGATCACCGACAGCCAGGCGCTGCTGGCCACCGACCAGATCATCTTCGGCATCATCACGATCGGCGTGATCGGGCTGGTGTCGGACCTCGGGTTCAAGCGCTTGAACCGCCGCCTCTTCCGCTGGGCTTCACTGTGAGTCGTTTGTCGATCCGCGGCGTGGGCCGCACCTTCCCCGGCGTGAACGGCGGCGCGCCGACGCTTGCGCTGCAGCCGACGAGCCTGGAGGTCGCCGACAACGACTTCATCACGGTGCTCGGGCCGTCGGGCTGCGGCAAGTCGACGCTGCTGCGCATCGTGGCCGGGCTGGACACGCCGAGCGTCGGCGAGGTGCTGCTCGACGACCAGCCGGTGCACGGCCCCGGCGCCGACCGCGGCATGGTGTTCCAGAGCTACACGCTGTTCCCGTGGCTGACGGTGCGGCAGAACATCTGCTTCGGGCTGCGCGAGAAGGGCATGGCCGAGGCGCAACAGCGCGAGATCGCCGATCGCTTCGTCGCCGAGGTGGGGCTCACCGGCTTCGAATCGCACTACCCGAAGCAGCTGTCGGGCGGCATGCAGCAGCGCGTCGCGCTGGCACGCGCGCTGGCCAACGACCCGAAGATCCTGCTGCTCGACGAGCCCTTCGGCGCGCTCGACAACCAGACGCGCGCGCTGATGCAGGAGCTGCTGCTGTCGATCTGGGACCTGCACCGCAAGACGGTGCTGTTCGTCACGCACGACATCGACGAGGCGATCTTCATGGCCAACCGCTGCGCGGTGTTCAGCGCACGGCCGGGGCGCATCAAGACCGAGCTCGCGATCGACCTGCCGTACCCGCGGCACTACACGGTGAAGACGACGCCGCGGTTTTCGGAGTTGAAGGCGCAGGTGACGGAGGACATTCGGTCGGAGAGCCTCAAGGCCGCGGGCATGAACGCGTGACGGACAAACCCGGATTGGCATCCGGGCTACGGGTGCTCGATCAACTGCGTCGCCGCCTCGATGTCCGGCGCCATCAACCGGTCCTGCTTCAGGAACGGCACCTGCTCGCGCAGCCGCGCATGCAAGGCCTCCAGCGCCGGTGACGAGCGCAGCGGCCGGTGGAAATCCAGCGCCTGCGCCGCCGCCAGCCATTCGATCGCGACGATGCCCGCCGTGTTGTCCAGCATCTGGTGCAAACGCCGCGCCGCATAGGTGGCCATCGACACGTGGTCTTCCTGGTTGGCCGAGGTCGGCAGCGAATCGACGCTGGCCGGGTGCGCCAGCGACTTGTTCTCGGACGCCAGCGCGGCCGCCGTCACCTGCGCGATCATGAAGCCGGAATTGAGTCCGCCGTTCTCCACCAGGAAGGCCGGCAGCCCCGAGATGCCCGGGTCCATCAGCATCGCGGTGCGGCGCTCGGACAGCGCGCCGATCTCGGCGATCGCCAGCGCCAGGTTGTCGGCCGCGAAGGCCACCGGCTCGGCGTGGAAGTTGCCGCCCGACAGCGCCTCCATCGTGTCGGCGAAGACCAGCGGGTTGTCGGAGACGCCGTTGGCCTCCGTCAGCAGCACGTCCCAGGCATGCTGCATCTGGTCGAGGCAGGCGCCCATCACCTGCGGCTGGCAGCGCAGGCAGTACGGGTCCTGCACCTTGTCGCAATCGAGGTGCGACTGGCGCAGCGGGCTGCCGGCCAGCCAGCTGCGGTAGCTGGCCGCCACCTTGCGCTGGCCGGGCTGGCCGCGCACCTTGTGGATGCGGTCGTCGAACGGCGTGTCGGCGCCCTTGGCCGCGTCCACCGTCATCGCGCCGATGCCGATCGCGGCGTCGAAGATGCGCTCGAGCCGCTGCGTCGCGACCAGCGCCAGCGCGGTCGACGCCTGCGTGCCGTTCAGCAGCGCCAGGCCCTCCTTCGGGCCCAGCACCAGCGGCTCGATGCCGGCGTGCTTCAGTGCCTGCAGCGCGCCCACGCGCCGGCCGTCGACGAAAGCCTCGCCGATGCCGATCAGCACGCCGGCCAGGTGGGCCAGCGGCGCCAGGTCGCCGGAGGCACCGACCGAGCCCTTCTCGGGCACCACCGGCAGCACGTCGGCCGCCAGCAGCGCGAGCAGCGCATCGATCACCTGCGGCCGCACGCCGGAGACGCCGTGCGCGAGGCTGGCCGCCTTCAGCAGCAGCATCAGCCGCACCACCGGGGCCGCCATCGGCTGGCCGACGCCGGCGCTGTGCGACAGCACCAGGTTCTTCTGCAGCTGCGCCAGCTGGTCGTCGGCGATGCGCGTCTGCGCCAGCTTGCCGAAGCCGGTGTTGATGCCGTAGACCGGCTCGTGACGCGACATCAGCGTCGCGACCGCCTGCACGCTGGCCTCGATGCCGGCACGGGCCGACGGCGCGATGCCGAAGCGGGCGCCGCCGGCGGCGGCGTCGAGCAGCATCGCCTTGTCGAGCTGGCCGGGGGTGATCAGGTGCGCGGGCGTCGTCATGGGGATCCTCGCCAAGTGGTCTAGACAACTTTAGCACAGGGGTAAGATCGAACGATGAAATCCAGCGACGGAACGCTGCCCTACGAAGCAGTCAAGAACTCGATCCGCCACCGCATTGCCGAAGGCGGCTGGCAGCCCGGCGTGCGCCTGCCGTCCGAGCGCGAGCTGGTGCAGGAGTTCGGCTGCGCGCGCATGACGGTGCACCGTGCGCTGCGCGAGCTCGAGGACGAGGGCTTGATCGAGCGGCGCCAGGGCTCGGGCTCGTACGTGGCCGAGCTGCACCCGATCTCCAACCTGCTGCAAGTGCGCGACATCCACGACGAGATCGTCGAGCGCGGCCACCGCCACACCACGCGTGTGTGCAGCATCGCGCGCGAGAAGGCGAGCGCCGAGATCGCCGCGGCGATGCGGCTGCGCAAGGGCGCGCCGGTGATCCGCTGCCGCCTGGTGCACCTGGAGAACGGCGTGCCGATCCAATACGAAGACCGGCACGTCAACCCGGCCCTGGCGCCCGACCTGCTGGCGCAGGACTTCACCCAGGTGACGCCCTCGCACGTGCTGTTCGAGCATGCGCCGCTGACCGAGGCCGAGCAGGTGGTGGAGGCGGTGCTCGCCACCGAAGAGCAGGCGCGCCTGCTCGACGTCGCACCCGGCAGCGCGCTGCTGCAGGTGTCGCGGCGCACGCTGTCGCAGGGCATCGTCGCATCGGTGGCGCGGCTGGTGCATCCGGGCGGGCGCTACCGGCTGATCGGCAGCTTCTCGGCGGGCYGGACCTGAGCGGCGCGCGGAAGCGACGACAATCCGGGCTCGATCGTCGTCCAAGAGACCTGCCATGCCCGCGCCCACCGCCCTTCCCGCCTCCCTGCCCCCTGCCCACGACCTGAGCGACGCCGAGTTCGCCGAGCTCGACGAGCTGCTCGCCGCGACCCCCGAGCCGCTGCAGCCGGTCGACGCGGTGATGCTCGACGGCTTCCTGTGCGGCGTGCTGGTGCAGCCGGTGATGCTGGCGCCCGACACCTGGCTGCCGCACGTGTTCGATTTCGACGGCACGCCGCTGCCGGACGACGTCGACGCCGCCTGGCTGGAGCGCACCCAGGCGCTGATCCTGCGCCGCTATGCCGCGCTGAACCGCGCGATCGTCGAGGACGGCTGGTTCAACCCGCTGGTGCTGGAGTTCGACGACGAGCACCCGCCGGCGCCGCTGGCCGAGGGCGAGATCGACCCGATGGAAGGCCTGGCCGAGGTCTCGCAGCCGCTGATGCCCTGGGTGGCCGGCTTCCAGCACGCGGCGATCTGCTTCCCCGACCTGGCCGAGATGCCGCAGGACGCGGTGATGACCTCGCTGGCACGGCTGTACCGCCACCTGCCGGCCGAGACCGACGACGAGCGCGAGGTCGTCGCGACGCTGGACCGCGAGTACCCGCTGTCGACGCTGGACGACGCGATCGAGGAGATGGTGACGACGGTGGCCGAGCTGTCGGACCTGACGCGCGATGCGCGCTACCGGGTCGACACCATCAAGCGCGAGGCGCCGAAGGTCGGCCGCAACGACCCGTGCCCCTGTGGCAGCGGCAAGAAGTTCAAACAGTGCCACGGAGCCACTTGAGCCGGTGAAGCTGCAACTGCTGTCGGACCTGCACCAGGAGACCGAGACCTTTTCGCCCGAGCCCGCCCCCGGCGCCGAACTGCTGGTGCTGGCCGGCGACGTCGACAGCACCTGGAAGGCCTTCGACCACTTCCGCGGCTGGCCGGTACCGATCGTCTTCGTCGCCGGCAACCACGAGTTCGACGGCCGCGAGCTGAACGAGACCTGGCCGGTGCTGCGCGAGCGCGTGGTGTCGCTCGGCATGACGATGCTCGAGCGCGAGACCTGCCTCCGCACCGGCGCCGACGGCCGGCGCATCCGCTTCGCCGGCACGGTGCGCTGGTGCGATTTCGACCTGTTCGGCGAGGCCCAGCGCGACAAGTCGATGCGTGCCGGCTCGTACTTCATGAAGGTGCAGCGCTCGACGCTGAACGGCGAGCCGTTCGCCGCGCCGCAGGTGCGCGACGAGGCGCTGGCCTGCCGCGCCTGGCTGGCCGCCGCGCTGGCCGAGCCGCCGGATGCGGATGCGACCGTCGTCATCACCCATTTCGGACCCAGCTTGCGCAGCGCCGACCCGCGCTACGGCAGCCAGTCCGGCACCGCGAGCTTCTGCAATGCCGACGACGACCTGCTGCCGGGCGCCGACCTGTGGATCCACGGGCACGTGCACTGCCGGCACGACTACACCGTCGCGCATGCGCGGGGCGTGACGCGGGTGGTGTGCAACGCGCGCGGCCACACGAAGCGTGGCGAGCCCGAGGGTTACGACGGGCAGCGCGTGATCGAGGTGTGAGCCGGTCTGCGGACCGGCGTCCGGATCATCGGCGGGGGACGATGCGGCTCATCCAGCCCAGCGGCGCGGGGGCCGTGGCGCCGGCTTCGAAGCGGTCGAATTCGCTGTCGCGCGGCGGCGACAGGCTCATGTCCAGCCCGAACGCGGTGCCGTAGTCGGCAGCCTCGGGCTCTGCCTTGTGCGCTGCACGACGCGTGGCCAGGGACGCCAGCCAGGACCATCCGGATGCCAGGTTCATGTTCGCGCTCCCCACACCGACGCGGTGTATGAGGGCAGTGTCGGATGCAATCTGCTGGTGCTGAAGCCCGAAATGAGCCCCCGCCATGGTGCATTTCGCAACCATGTGCTTCAAGTCACATCCAGCGCCTGCCGCGCGCCGGCCAGCAGCGCGTCGCCCACCCGGTCGAGCAGCCCGACCCGCGCCGACGGCGCCGCGCCATCGGGCCCGAGCTTCCACTGGTGCCAATACAGCCGCACCGGCATGCGCTCGTCCGGCCGCAAGGCCACCAGCGCGCCGCTCGCAAGCAGCGGGCGCACCTGCAGCTCGGGCACCACGCCGACGCCCCAGCCCATCGCCGCGGCGCGCACGTAGGCCTCGGACGACGGCACGTAGCGCTCCTGCAGGCGCGGCTGGCGCACGCCGAAGGCCTGCGACACCCATTGCTGCTGCATGTCGTCCTTGCGGTTGAAGATCAGGAATGGCACCTGCGCGAAGTTGGCGCGGGTCAGCCCCTTCGGCAGCGCCTGCGCGATGAAGCCGGGGCTGGCCACCGCGGTGTAGTGCATCGCCCCGAGCGGCACCACGCGGCAGCCGCGCAGCGCCTCGCTGACGCTGGTCACGCAGCCGAGCACCGCGCCCTGGCGCAGCCAGTCGTGCGTGAAATCCTGGTCGTCCACCACCAGCTCCAGCGACAACCCGTCGTGCACCAGCGCGTCCAGCGCCGGCATCACCCAGGTGGCCAGGCTGTCGGCGTTGACCGCGATCGGCAGCCGCTGGTCGGACGACGGCGCATCGCCCAGCTCGTGCGCCAGGTCGGCGCGCATCGCCTGCAGCTGGCGCGCAAAGCGCAGCAGCAGCTTGCCCGGCTCGGTCAGCCGCAGCGGCCGCGAGCGCACCACCAGCGGCTGGCCGACCTGCAGCTCCAGCGTGCGCAGGCGCTGCGACACCGCCGATTGCGTGATCGACAGCAGCTGCGCCGCGCGTTCGAAGCTGGCCACATCGGCCAGCGCGGCCAGCGCATCCAGGCCGGCGGGGTCCAGGTCTTTCATAAGCACTGCTAATGTAAGGCGAGAAATATGAATCCGCCTTCACCGAACCGGGTGGACTGCCGACAATCCTGCGGCTGCCCCCCACCCATGACCTCCGCCCTTTCCTCCGCATTCTTCCAAGGCTGGCTGATGACCGCCGGCCTGATCGTCGCGATCGGCGCGCAGAACGCGCTGGTGCTGCGCCAGGGGCTTGCGCGCACGCATGTCGGCCCGGTGGTGGCGCTGTGCACCGCGTCGGACTGGCTGCTGATCGTGCTCGGCGTGTTCGGCCTCGGGGCCGCGGTGCAATCGGCACCGCTGTTGCTGCAGGTGCTGCGCTACGGTGGTGCAGCCTTCCTCATCGCGTACGGGCTGCGCTCGGCGCGCCAGGCCTGGCGCGGTGCCGGCGCCGGCCTGCAGGCCGGCTCGGGCGGCGGCCGGCTGGGTGCGACGGTGGTCAGCGTGCTGGCGATGACCTACCTGAACCCGCACGTCTACCTCGACACCGTGCTGCTGCTGGGCACCGTCGGCGCGCAGCAGCCGGGCGACGGGCGCTTCGCGTTCGCGGCCGGTGCAGGTCTTGCATCGCTGATGTGGTTCGCGACGCTCGGCTACGGCGCGGCGGCGGCCTCGCGCTGGCTGCAGCGCCCCATCGTGTGGCGCGCGATCGACGCCAGCGTGGCGGTGGTGATGTTCTGTGTGGCAGCGCAGCTGTTGCTGCACCCCCTTTGAAGGAGTGGCGATGAAAGTGGTCGTGATGGGAGCCGGCATCATCGGCGTCAGCACCGCGTGGTACCTGCTGGAGCAGGGCCACGAGGTCACCGTGGTCGACCGCCAGAAGGATGCCGCACTGGAGACCAGCTTCGCCAACGGCGCGCAGATCTCGGTCAGCTTCTGCGAGCCCTGGGCCAACGCCGGCGCGCCGCTGAAGGTGCTGAAGTGGCTGGCGCGCGATGACGCACCGCTGCTGTTCCGCCCCAAGCTCGACCCGCACCAGTGGCGCTGGGGCCTGAGCTTCCTGCTGCAATGCAATGACGCCGCGTTCGAGCGCAACGTCGCCCAGCTGGTGGCGCTGGGCCGCTACAGCCACGAGTCGCTGAAGGCGCTGGTGGCGCAGACCGGCATCCGCTACGACCGGCTGGAGCGCGGCATCCTGCACTTCTTCTCGACGCAGAAGGAGTTCGACGAAGGCGCGGCCGGTGCCGAGCTGATGCGCCACCACGGCGTCGACCGCCGCGTGCTGTCGCGCGACGAGGTGCTGAAGGTCGAGCCGGCGCTGCGCAGCTTCGCCCACGGCATCGCCGGCGGCACCTTCACGCCCAGCGACGAATCGGGCGATGCGCGCGTCTTCACGCAGAAGCTGGCGCAGCTGTGCCAGCAGCGCGGCGCGACCTTCCTGTACGAGCACGACATCCTCGGCATCGATGCCGCCGCCGGTGCGGTGCAGTCGGTGCGCGTGGGCCACACGGCCACCGGCGAGCGCCGCACGTTGACGGCCGACACCTTCGTCGCCGCGATGGGCAGCTTCACCGCGCCGCTGCTGCGGCCGCTGGGCATCTACCTGAACATCTACCCGGCCAAGGGCTACTCGGCGACGCTTGCACTCAAGCGCCCCGAGGCGGCCAGCGTGGCCAGCCTGCTCGACGACTCGCGCAAGATCGCGATCAGCCGCCTCGGCGACACGGTGCGCATCGCCGGCACCGCCGAGATGGCCGGCTACGACACCAGCCTCGACGGAGCCACGTCGCGCGTGCGCTGCCAGGCGCTGATCGATCGCTACGAAGAGCTGTTCCCCGGTGTCGCCGACACCCGCGAGCCGAACTTCTGGACCGGGCTGCGGCCGAGCACGCCCACCAACCTGCCCTACATCGGGCGCAGCGGCAAGCTCGGCAACCTGTGGATCAACGCCGGCCACGGCACGCTGGGCTGGACGCACGGCGCCGGCTCGGGCCGGGCGCTGGCCGAGCTGATGAGCGGCGTGCGGCCGGCACTGGACTACGGGTTCTGCGGCGGCGTGCCGGCGGCATCCCGGATTCCGCTGCGCTCCATCCGGGCTACAGGCTCGTAGCCCGGATGCCAATCCGGGTTCGTCGCGTTTGACTTACCAGTTCGTGGCGACGTACTTGTTGCCCGCCGCCTTGTAGCGCTCGATCGACTTCTTCAGCTCGACCGTCTCGCTGCAGCTCGCGCCGCAGACCTTGTCCAGTGCGGCCAGGCGCTGCTCGGCGCTCGGCAGGTCGCCCTTCATCAGGAACAGCTCGCCGGAGTACTCGAGCGTGCCCTTGTGCTTCGGGTCGATGCGCAGCGCGTCGTTGTAGAACTTCTCCGAGGCGGCCAGGTCGGGCGTCTTCGCCTTGCGCAGGCTGTAGCCCATCAGGTTGTTCCAGTCGGCGCTGCCGGTGTCGTTGACCTTCTTCAGCTCGTCGATGGCGCCAGCCCAGTTCTTCGCGGCGATCTGGGCGCGCGCGGCACCCAGCTTGTCGGCCGCTGCAGCGGCGGGCGTCGGGGCCGGCGGCGCGCTGTCGGCGGCGAAGGCGCTGCCGAGCGCGAGGGCCAGGGTCGAGAGGGTCAGCAGGCGGGCAATCGAAGCGTTCATGATCGGGTTCCTCGGGGTGGTTTGGTGGGCAGACACCGTTCGTCGATGTCTTGCGGTCACTTACGGAGCAGGTTGCGGAAACGGACGCAGGCTCATTTGAAAGAAATTGCTACCAGAGCTTCACGCACGGGCCGATCAGCACGAACGGCCCGCCGGGCGAGGCCCCGGCCATTGCCGGTGCGACCTCCAGCGTGACGGCCAGCCGTGTCACGTTGAAGAACAGCTTCTCCGAGCTGTCCGGCAGCGAAAGCGTCGCGCTGCCGTGGTCGGGCACCGTGCCGACCGGGAACGGCGCGCTGCCGTCGCGCGGCAGGGCCCACAGCTGGGCGACACGGTCGGCCGGGACGGCCACCGGCTGCAGCAGCTTCACCGTCAGCTGGCGCCCGTGGCGCAGCGAGCTGGCCAGCACCGCGGGCCGGCCGGCGGCATCGCTGAGCAGGCCGACGTAGCTTTGCGGCAGCGCCTCGGAGGTCGGCTCCAGCCCGGCCAGCCCCGGCTGCAGGCGCAGCACCGCCAGGCACAGCAGCACGCCGGCCAGCGCACCGCCCAGCGAGCGGGCCGACAGCAGCCGGCCGAACCAGGCGCCTAAGCCTGCAGGCTGCTGTCGCGGCGCCGGGAACAGCCGCTGTTCGAGGCCGTGCCAGGCCGCCTCGCGCGGCTGCATCGGCGGCACGCTGGCGGCCAGCACGCTGAAGCGTTCCTGCCAGGTCCCGACAGCCATCGACGCCGCGGGGCTGGCTGCCAGCACGCGCTCGAAGCGGCGCCGCGCGCGGCCGCTCAGCGTGCCCAGCACGTACTCGCGCGCCAGCCGGTCCAGGCGTTCGGGCTGCAGGTAGTTCATGCGCCGACCCCCGCGGCCTGCAGGCAATCCTTCAGCCGGTCGAGGCCGCGCCGCACCCAGGCCTTCGCGGTGCCGACCGGCGCGTTCAAGGCCACGGCGATGTCGGTGTGGACCATGCCGCGGTAATAGGCCAGCGCCAGCGCCTGGCGCTGCGACGGGTTCAGCGTCGCCATGCAGCCGTCGATGCGCGCCTTGGTGAGCCCGTCGTCGAGCAGCCGCTGCGGCTCGAGCGCGGCATCGCCGGCCACCGCCATTGCCTCGTCGTCCAGCGCCACCGTCGAGGCGCGCTCGGTCTTGCCCGAGCGCAGCGTGTCGATCGCCTTGTTGCGCACGATGTTGATCAGCCAGGTCATCGGCGTCGCGACGTCCGGCCGGTAGCTCCCGGCGTTGTGCCAGACATTCATGAAGGCTTCCTGCAGCACCTCTTCGGCGCGGTCCCTGTCGTTCAATATACGGAAGGCGACGCCCAAAAGATGCGCGCAGGTGGCGCGGTACAGCGGTTCGAAGGCGGCGCGCTCGCGCAGCGCGATGCGCGCAAGCAGGGCGGACAGGTCGGCGGGGACGGCAGGTGGACTCATGGCCGCGGCAGTGTAGGGCCTACAATCCGCCCCCCCATTTCGCTATGCCAATCGCCGCCATGTACTGCGCCATCGACTTCGGCACGTCCAACTCGGCCATCGCCATCCCCGTGCACGGCGCCGCCGGCCGGATGCAGCTGGTCGAGCTGGAGCCCGGCCAGCGCACCATGCCGACCGCCGTGTTCTATTTTGTCGAGGGCGCCGAGACCAACGGCCCGCCGCGCGCCTTCGGCCGGGCGGCGCTGGCGGCCTACGTCGACGGCATCGACGGGCGGCTGATGCGCTCGATGAAGAGCATCCTCGGCAGCAGCCTGGTCGACCAGACCACCGACGTCGGCGGCGGCCGCGGCGTGAAGTACCTGGACATCATCGCAGGCTACCTGAAGCACCTGAAGGTGCTGGCCGAGACCGAGGCGCAGGCGCCGATCCACCGCGCGGTGCTGGGGCGGCCGGTGTTCTTCGTCGACGACGAGCCGGCGCGCGATGCGCAGGCGCAGGCCGCGCTCGAGTCCGCGGCGCGCGCGGTCGGCTTCGACGAGGTGCATTTCCAGTACGAGCCGATCGCCGCGGCCTTCGACTTCGAGAGCAGCATCGATCGCGAGCAGGTGGTGCTGGTGGCCGACATCGGCGGCGGCACCTCGGACTTCTCGGTGGTGCGCGTCGGGCCCGAGCGCGCCGCGCGGCTTTCGCGCAAGGACGACATCCTGGCCAACCACGGCGTGCACGTCGCCGGCACCGATTTCGACCGCCGCGTCGAACTGGCCAGCATCCTGCGCGAGTTCGGCTATGGCGCGATGGGACCGGGCGGCAACGGCGCAGCGCCGCGCGAGGTGCCCACCGGCGTCTACTTCGACCTCGCGACCTGGCACCTGATCAACTCGGTCTACAGCCCGCAGCGCGTCGCCGAGCTGCGCAGCATGCGCAGCTTCTACGGCAACCCGCTGCACCACCAGCGCCTGATGACGGTGGTGACCGAGCGGCTGGGACACGAGCTCGCGGCGCGGGCCGAGGGCGCGAAGATCAGCGTCGCCGAGGGCGGCGACACGCGCATCGACCTGTCGCACGTCGAGCGGGCGCTGTCGGTGCTGCTGACGGAGCGCCAGGCGGTGGAGGCCATCGAGGGCGACCTGGCCCGCATCGTCGACGCGGCGCGCGTGACGGTGGCGCAGGCCGGCCTGCGGCCGGACCAGGTGGACGCGCTGTACTTCACCGGCGGCTCGACCGGGCTGCGGCTGCTGGCACAGCAGATCGCGGCCGAGTTTCCGGCGGCGCGCGCGGTGCGCGGCGACCGCTTCGCCAGCGTCGCGACCGGGCTCGGCCTGCACGCCAGGCGCTGGTTCGAGCGGGCCTAGCGGCGCTGCGGCCGGTTCGGGCCGCGCTGCGGCGGGCGCGGCGCCTGCGGCAAGGGCCGCCCGACGTCGGCCAGCAGCAGCGTCGCCCGCACCAACCCCTCGACGGCCTCGCTCAGGTCGGCCGGCGGCTCCAGCGATTCGATCTCTTCCAGCAGCTCGTCGGCATCCTCCAGGTCGTCCGGATCGAGGTGCCGGTACAGCAGCGCCAGCGGCTCGGTCAGCGCCTGCGCGTCGCGGTCCATCAGGTCGGGGAAGGCCTCCATCGCGGTCGCGAACCCGGCCACCCAGGGCAGCACGGCCTCGATGCTGGCGTCATCGCCCTCGGCATCGTCGTCCAGCTCGAACACCCATGGGTCGAACCACTGGCGGCGCGCGATCGCGTCGTTCAGCTCGGCATGCCGGCGTTGTGCCAGCTCGTGCAGGCGCCGGGCATCGAAGCCCGCCGGCAGCGCCCGGCCGTCGACGTCGGTGAGGAACGGCAGCCAGCGCTGCGCCGGCACGCGCACCGGCTGCACCAGCACGCCGCACAGGAAGCCGTCGACCATGCTGGCGTCCAGCGGCTCGAGCGGGGCCGGCACCGCGTCCAGGCGTGCCTGCAGCTCGTCGATCTCGGACTCGTTCAGCGGCGGGGCGGGCGCGTGGGTGCGCACGGGCGGGCGGCGGTGGGACGGCGGGTGCATCGGCGGATTGTCGCGCCGCGCACTGTGATCGGCACGCGACACCCGCATTCGCGATGCGAACGCGTCAGTGCGAAAGCGAACTTTCGGCCTCACTTCGGTCACTTGCCTGACCATCGATGCCAGATGCCCAAGAACAGGCACACCGCGCAAACCCGCGCGAATGCTGGGTTTGCGCGATAGCGATGGAGCAGCCATCTGGCTTGTGCCACAAGCGGACTGAGAACGTTTCCCCCGTTTTGGGGATGGCCCAATCGTTTGCGTGCCCCCTATAGTCACTGCATGCTGTCACACGGGGTTTGGCTGCAAACCACGCGAGAACCACGCCATGCATGAGACCGGGGCCCACACCTGAACGACAGGCGACCGGCGGCAACGATCCCAACGACGTCCTCTCTCTTGAGGACTTCCAGCCCACCCCTTACCGGGTGGGCTTTTTTTTGCCCGCGGCCGCTCAGGCCAGGATCATCTGCGTGCAGCGGAAGAGGGCGATCTTCTTGCCTTCTGGGCCTAAGACGGTGGCCGACCAGACCTGCGTCGAGCGGCCCAGGTGCTCGGCCCGCGCCTCGCAGCGCAGCAAGCCCTCGCGCGCGGTGCCGAAGAAGTTGCTCTTCAGCTCGATCGTCGTGAAGTTCTTCGCCCCCTCGGGCAGGTGCGCGATGGTCGCGTAGCCGGCGCTGGTGTCGGCCAGCATGATCACGCTGGCCGCGTGCAGGAAGCCGTTCGGTGCCAGCATCCACGGCTGCACCTGCATCTGCGAGTCGACGCGGCCCTCGTCGATGGCCGTGAGCCGCAGGCCGAACTTGTCGGGCGCGTAGCCCACCTGGCGTTCATGGAATGCATCGATGGTGGCATCAGGGCGCAGCATGGTTTCCCTCCGGTTTGACAGACGGTGACTGTAGCGAGGACGGGTCGAACCCGCCCGCAAGCGCCGCCCGCAGGTGCGCCACCAGCGCCTGCACCGCCTTCGGCGTGCCCGGGCTCCACGGCCGCATCGCATACACCGCATCGCCGAAGAAGCCGACCGGCCGCCAACCCGGCAGCACCTCGCGCAGCTTGCCGGACCGCAGCGCGGCAGCAGCGCTGAAATCGGGCACCAGCGCGATGCCCAGCCCCGACAGCGCCGCGTCGCGCAGCACCTCGCTGTTGCCGGCGCGCAGCGGGCCCTGCGCGACGACGCTGACCCGTTCGGGCTCGCCTTCGGGCACCGCTCGCTCGAAGGGCCACACCGCCGGCCCCGGGCGCAGGTAAGTCAGGCACGCGTGCCCGGCCAGCTCGTCCGGGTGCTTCGGCACGCCGCGCCGGCGCAGGTAGCCGGCTGCCGCCACCAGCAGCGCGCGCGAGGCGCACAGCTTCCACGCGACATGGTTCTCCGGCGGCGCGCTGGTGTGGCGCACCGCGAGGTCGAAACCCTCGTGTGCCAGCGTCACCAGCCGGTCCGACAGGTCGAGCTCGACGCGGATGTCGGGATGCGCCCGCACGAAATCCTCGATGTGCGGCGCCACGTGCTGGCGGCCCAGCGCCACCGGCGCGGTGACGCGCACCAGCCCGCGCGGCTGCGCCGCCTGGTCGCGCGCCTCGACCACGCTGCGCGCGATCAGCTCGAAGGCCTCGCCGGTCTGCTCCACCAGGCGCTGCCCGGCATCGGTCAGCCGCACCGAGCGCGTGGTGCGCTGCACCAGCGGCTGCCCGACCGCGCGCTCCAGCTCGGTGATGCGCTGGCTCACAGCCGCCTTCGACAAGCCCAGGCGCTGCGCCACCTGCGTGAAGCTGGCCAGCTGGCCCAGCAGCGTCAGCGTGTGGACCTGCGGCCACAGCAGGTCGATGCGTTGGTCGGTCGTGCTCATTGTTCAGATTATCGAACAATGAAGTCACTGCGATCGCATTGGCAAGCCGCGGGACGGCTCCTAGACTGAATCGGTACACAACCCGAGCTGCAGGAGATCCCATGGGCGCCCACGATCCGTTCACCGCCACCGCCGAGGTCGGCCATTTCATCAACGGGGCGCCGGTGGCGAGCCGCAGCGGCCGCCGCCAGGCGGTCTACAACCCGGCCAGCGGCGCGGTCGCGCGCCAGGTCGCGCTCGGCAGCGTCGACGAGGCGCAGGCCGCGGTCGCCGCGGCGCAGGCCGCGTTCGACGGCTGGTCGCAGACGCCGCCGATCCGGCGCGCGCGCATCCTGTTCAAGTTCCTCGAGCTGATGAACCAGCAGCGCGACACGCTGGCGGCGATGATCACCGCCGAGCACGGCAAGGTGTTCACCGACGCGCAGGGCGAGGTCTCGCGCGGCATCGACATCATCGAGTTCGCCTGCGGCATCCCGCAGCTGCTGAAGGGCGACTACACCGACCAGGTCTCGACCGGCATCGACAACTGGACGCTGCGCCAGCCGCTGGGCGTGGTGGCCGGCATCACGCCGTTCAACTTCCCGTGCATGGTGCCCTGCTGGATGTTCCCGGTCGCGATCGCGGCCGGCAACTGTTTCGTGCTGAAGCCGAGCGAGCGCGACCCGTCGCCGTCGCTGCTGATGGCCGAGCTGCTGAAGCAGGCCGGCCTGCCGGACGGTGTGTTCAACGTCGTGCAGGGCGACAAGACCGTGGTCGACGCGCTGCTGACGCACCCCGACGTGAAGGCCCTCAGCTTCGTCGGCTCGACGCCGATCGCGCAATACATCTACGAGACCGGCGCGCACCACGGCAAGCGCGTGCAGGCGCTGGGCGGCGCGAAGAACCACATGGTGGTGATGCCGGACGCCGACCTCGACCAGGCGGTCGATGCGCTGATCGGCGCCGGCTACGGCTCGGCCGGCGAGCGCTGCATGGCGATCAGCGTCGCGGTGGTGGTGGGCGACATCGCCGACAAGCTGGTCGACGCGGTGGCAGCGCGCGCGAAGACGCTGAAGGTGAAGAACGGCATGGAGCTCGATGCCGAGATGGGCCCGATCGTCACCGCGCAGGCGCTGGAGCGCATCGGCGGCTACATCGACGTCGGCGTGCAGGAAGGCGCCAAGCTGGTGGTCGACGGCCGCGGCCTGCGCGTGCCGGGGCACGAGGGCGGCTTCTGGATGGGCGGCACGCTGTTCGACCACGTGACGCCGCAGATGCGCATCTACCGCGAAGAGATCTTCGGCCCGGTGCTGGCGGTGGTGCGCGTGCCCGATTTCGCGGCCGCGCTGCAGCTGGTGAACGCGCACGAGTTCGGCAACGGCGTCGCCTGCTTCACGAGCGACGGCAACGTGGCGCGCGAGTTCGCGCGGCGCGTGCAGGTCGGCATGGTCGGCATCAACGTGCCGATCCCGGTGCCGATGGCCTGGCACGGCTTCGGCGGCTGGAAGAAGAGCCTGTTCGGCGACATGCACGCCTACGGCGAGGAGGGCGTGCGCTTCTACACGAAGCAGAAGAGCGTGATGCAGCGCTGGCCGTCGAGCATCGGACGCGGCGCCGAGTTCGTCATGCCGACGGCGAAGTGAGGAGCCGTTCCCGAAGCGGCATCCGGGCCGCGCCGGCTGCGGTTACTTCAGCTGCTCGACCCAGTAGGTCGCGACCGGCGTCTTCGGGAAACCGTTGACGTCGGTCGCCAGCGCACCGATGGTGTCGACGATGTCGAGCCCGGCGATGACCTTGCCGAACACCGCGTAGCCGTTCTGGTCGCAGTTGGCCTGCGTCGGCAAGCGATCCAGGCAGGCATGGTTGTCGACCGTGTTGAAGAAGAACTCGCTGGTGGCCGTGGTGGTGTTGGTGCCGCCCAGGCGCGCCATCGCGATCGTGCCGCGGACGTTGCTCAGGCCCTTGTCGCTTTCCAGCGCGATCGGCGCGAACGTCGCGATGTGCTGCCGGTCGAGCGTGTAGCCACCCCCTTGCACGACGAAGTTCTTGACGATGCGGTGGTAGAGCGTGTTCTCGTAGCGCTTGGCCGAGACGTACTGCAGGAAATTGCCCACCGTGATCGGCGCCTTGTCGGCATACAGCTCGAGGACGATCTCGCCGTGCGTCGTCAGCATGCACACCGTGTTGGTGGCGGTGCTGGCGGCGGCGGCCGCCTTGCCCGCATCGCTGCACGTGGCATAGGGTGCGGGCGGGATCGAGATCGGGGCGGGCGCCGGGGCGGGCGCCGGGGCATCGGAGCCGCCACCGCCGCCACAGGCGGTCAGCGCGACGAGGGTGAACAGCGAGGCAAGGCGTTGGATCGACATGGCGAGGTGCGGAAGTGGGTGGTCCGGTGGTGAAGGGTGCCCGCGGGTGGCGGGCCGTGCATTGTCGGCGAGCTCAGAGCTTCTCGGTCTCGCCGCTCTTCGGCTGCCATTTCATCAGCCGCCGCTCGCCCCAGCCGACGCCCGCGTCCAGCAGCAGCGCGAAGGCCGTCAGCACCAGGATGCCGGCCATCACGGTGTTGATGTCGAACGAGCCCTCGGCCTGCAGGATCAGGTAGCCGACGCCGGCCGCCGAGCCCAGGTACTCGCCGACCACCGCGCCGACGAAGGCCAGCCCGACGCTCGTGTGCAGCGAGCTGAAGACCCAGCTGGTGGCGCTGGGCAGGTAGACGTGGCGCAGCAGCTGGCGCGGGCTCGCGCCCAGCATGCGGGCATTGGCCAGCACCACCGGGCTGACCTCCTTCACGCCCTGGTAGACGTTGAAGAACACGATGAAGAACACCAGCGTGACGCCGAGCGCCACCTTGCTCGCGACGCCGAGGCCGAACCAGACCGCGAAGATCGGCGCGAGGATCACGCGCGGCATCGAGTTCAGCGCCTTGATGTAGGGATCGCAGATCGCGGCCGCCAGCGGGCTCAGCGCGAGCCACAGCCCGCAGGCCAGCCCGAGCGCGGTGCCGATGCCGAACGCGAGCACCGTCTCGAGCAGCGTGATCCCCAGGTGTTTGTAGATGTCGGCGCCGGTCACGAACCAGGCCCAGATGCGCGCGAAGATCTTCAGCGGTTCGCCGAAGAAGAACGCGGCCTGCCGGTCGTTCTCGAAGATGAACGGCGGGACCAGGCCGGGCACCGTCAGCACGTGCCACAGCACGAAGATGACGACCAGCAGGCCGACCTGCCACAGGCGCAGGTTGCCCTGTCGGGGCTTGAGGTGCTTCCACATGACGTCAGGCCGCCAGTTGTTGTCGATAGCCCTTGACGACCTCGTCGCGCAGCACCGACCAGATGGCCTGGTGCAGCTCGACGAAGCGCGGCGTGGCGCGCACCTCGGCCACGTCGCGCGGGCGTGCCAGGTCGATCGCGAACTCGCCGATCGGGTGCGAGCCGGGACCGGCGCTCAGGCACACGACGCGGTCGCTCATCGCGATCGCCTCGTCCAGGTCGTGCGTGATGAACAGCACCGCCTTGCGCTTGGCGGCCCACAGCGCGAGCACCTCGTTCTCCATCAGCTGCCGCGTCTGGATGTCCAGCGCCGAGAACGGCTCGTCCATCAGGATGATGTCCGGGTCGAGCGCCAGCGTCTGCGCCAGGCTCACGCGCTTGCGCATGCCGCCGGACAGCTGGTGCGGGTAGCGGTCGCCGAAGCCGCCGAGGCCGACGCGGCGCAGCCACTCCTCGGCCTGCGCCTGCGCATCGGCGACGCCGCGGAACTCCAGCCCCGCCATCACGTTGCGCAGCGCGGTGCGCCAGGGCATCAGGCTCTCGGCCTGGAACATGTAGCCGGCGCGCGCGTTCAAGCCCGCGAGCGGCTGGCCGAACACGCTGAGCGTGCCGCTGCTGGGCGTCAACAGCCCGGCCGCCATGTTCAGCAGCGTGCTCTTGCCGCAGCCGGTCGGGCCGACCACCGAGACGAACTCGCCGGCACCGACGGTGAGCGACACGTCGCGCACCGCCGTGTAGCGCTGGCCCGGGTCGTCGCGCGAGATGAAGGTGCAGCTGATGCCGTCGAACTGCAATGCGGCAGTCATGACAACCCCTCGCTCGACGAGTACGTCGATCGATCCCCAGGGGGATGCGGACCGGCTTGGGAGCGGCCCGGCGCTCGGTCCGCCGTCATGCCTTCGGGTACTTCGCGTTGGCCTTCCTGACGAACTCGTTCGTGTAGACGGCCGACAGGTCGAGCTTGGCCGCGGCGATCTCCGGGTCGACGCTGGCCAGCGCACGCCGTGCCGTCTCGGGCCCGGCCTCCGGGATCAGGCCGTCGACCGACAGCGCGCCCTTGGCGGCCAGGAAGGCGTCGATGTAGACCGCGCGGTCGCCGAGCAGGTAGCTCTCTGGCACCGCCTTGATGATGTCGCCCGGGCCCGCGGCCTGGATCCACTTGTCGGCCCGCACCAGCGCATTGGCGAGCGCCTGCGTCGCGAGCGGGTTCTTGTCGATGAAGCCCTGCGGCGCATACAGGCAGCCGGCCGGCATCGGCCCGCCGAACACCTTGTCGGCCTCGGCGACGATGCGCGTGTCGGAGACGATCTTCAGGTCGCCGCTGCGCTGCAGCAGCGTGATCACCGGGTCGAGGTTGCTCATCGCGTCGATCTGCCCGGAGCGCATCGCGGCCACCGCGCCGCTGCCGGCACCCACGCCGATGATGGAGACGTCGCTCGGCTTCAGCCCGGCCTTCGCGAGCACGAAGTTGGCCAGCACGTTGGTCGACGAGCCCGGCGCGGTGACGCCGATCTTCTTGCCTTTCAAATCGGCCACGCCGCGGTAGCCGGACATCGTCTTCGGGTTGATGCCGAGCACGATTTGCGGCGCCCGCCCCTGCAGCGCGAAGGCGCGCATGCGCTGGCCCTTGAGCTGCATGTTCAGCGTGTGCTCGAACGCGCCCGACACCACGTCGGCACTGCCGCCCACCACCGCCTGCAGCGCGCGCGAGCCGCCGGCGAAGTCGGCGATGCTGACCTCGAGCCCCTCGGCCTTGAAGTAGCCGAGGCTTTCGGCAATCGTCAGCGGCAGGTAGTACAGCAGGTTCTTGCCGCCCACCGCGATGGTGAGCCGGGGCTTGTCGAGCGCCTGGGCGCGCAGCACGGCCGGGAAGGCGGTGAGCGCGGCGCCCGACGCGACACCAGTGAGGAAGTCACGACGTTGCATGGTGCGGAATCCGGAAACGGGACAACCACCCACTTTAGCCGCGATGCGTCATCGACCCGTGAGGGTTGCTGCGGATGCCCCCGCACGTCATGAAGTCACGTTCGCACGGGCCGGCCCCACTCAAGGCGTGCACGGGCCGGTCGAAACACCGGGATCCACCCCGGCCGCAAAGGAGCGCCATGAACCTCAGGTCCCGCCGTTCGAATTCCTGGATCGGGGTCAGCGCCATCGCGCTGGCCGTGCTCGCGCTGGGCGCTTGTGGCGGCGATCCGTCGTCGTCGAAAGCCTCCGCACCGGTGTCGGACATGCCGGCGAACGCGCTGAGCGGCACGGTCGCGGTGGGCGCGCCCATCACCGGCGGCACGCTGCGCATCCTGGACGCCGACGGCACGCTGGTCGCGCACGACATCGCGGTGGGCGCCGACGGCAGCTTCACGGTCCCCGAACTCGCCGGCAAGGCGCCGTTCCGCATCGAGGCCTGCGGCTACGCCGGCGCCAACTACCAGTGCCTGTACTCGGTCGCGCAGGGCGCTGCCGGCACGGCCAACGTGACGCCGCTGACGAACGCCGCGGTGCTGCTGGCGGGCGACACGCTCGACGCGGCCGCGATCGCCGGCGCGCAAACCCAGCTGCGTGCCGGGCTGTCGGGCGTGCTCAGCGGCAACGTCGCGAGCGATTTCGACTTCATCACCGGCGCGCTGGCCGCCGGCTCGCGCAGCGGCTACGACAAGGTGCTCGATGCCGTCGGCGTGAGCACCGGCGTGGACGACAAGCCCTTCGTGCAGATCACGCCGCGCCTGGGCACCGGCAACCTCTACCTGGAGCAGGGCACGACGCTCGGCACAGTCACCGCGGCCACTGGATCGAGCGAGCTGTCGCTGGGCGGGCTGGAGACCTTGTTCAACAACATGACGCAGGCGATGGCCGGCGCATCGGCCTGCAGCAGCGGCCTCGCGTCGCAGCTGGCGAGCGGCGCGCGCATGAGCACCGACGACGGCGAGCCGCTGTCCGGCGCCGCGGCCGTGGCGGCCGGGCTGTGCCAGATGTTCGATTCGCAGCAGATGTTCGGCTCGCGCCTGCTGAGCCCGACGCTCGGCCGCTGCGAGCTGGGCGGCTCGCAGCCGGTGTGCCGCGTGAGCTTCGTGCTGCAGGACGTGGACGGCAACGTGCAGCCGGTCGGCACCGGCATGGGCGTGACACGCGAGAACGGCGCGTGGAAGTTCCTCGGCGACGTCGACCCGATCCAGCTGCACGCCTCGGCCAAGGCGCAGCGCGACCGCCGCATCGACGGCGACGTGCCGGTCGACAGCTACGCGCGGGCGATCGCGTTCGACATCCAGGCCGTGACGGGGCTGCAGTGCGCGCAGGTCACGCAACGCAATGCCGACCTCGCGCTGGTGACGGTCGCCTACTACAAGCGCTTCGGCGCCGGCGTGCCGCGGTTGTCGCTGTGGCAGCAGAACGCCTTCAACAACCAGCGCAGCCTGGACCCGGCGACCGGTGCGCTGCGCAGCGCCGACGACACCTGGGTCGCGCTGCCGGATGGCGACGCCGGCGATGCGGTGGTGCGCAACTTCTTCCGCGGCGGCCGCACGGTCACCGTCAACACCTTCAGCGACGATGCCTGCAGCGTGCCGTTCGCGATCTCGGGCCGCAGCAGCTTCGAGGTCGACGTCGAGGGCATTCCGCCGGTGTGGGCGGCAATGCCCAGCCTGCCGTGGACCGACCTCACCGCGGCGAGCCGCGACGCGCTGTTGGGCCTGGCGCTGGAGACCAACGCGGGCACCACGTTGAACCTCGCATGGACCTTCAGCCACGGCACGCTGGGCCTGGACAGCGGCTCGGTCTGCAGCGACCGCGCGCAATGCGGCCAGGGCGGCAGCGGGCGCATCGCCGATTTCCGGCTGCGTCCCGGCGCGACCTCGGCGGCGATCAGTGTCAGCAACGGCGGCAGCGCGCTCGCGGCCACCGGGTACAAGATGCTGGCGCTGTACGGCCGCACCGGCGACGGGCTGGACCTGCAGAGCAACGCGATCGCGTGTCCGCCGGGCACGGTCGAATGCCATTGATTTGATCGACGATCCCGGATTGGCATCCGGGATCTCCGCACGCGCCTTCGCTCGCACCGCCACAGCCCGGACCCGTAGAATGATTTCGATGAGATCATTCCGCACCGGCCTGCCGGGTTTGATTCGGGCCCTGGCACTCGTGCTGTGCACCGCCAGCGCTGCCGCGCAGACCAGCGCGCCGAAACCCGTCGCCCCGCCCGATCCCCCCGCCTCCGCCCCGGTCTCGCTGTCGGCCCGCAAGGTCTACGAGCAGGCCCGTTCGCAGCTGGTGCAGATCCGCACCGTGCTGAAAGGCCAGGCCAGCCAGACCTCGGTCGGCTCCGGCTTCATGGTGTCCGCCCAGGGGCACATGATCACCAACTTCCACGTCGTCGCCGAGGCCGCGCTGCAGCCCGAGCGCCACGACCTGGTGTCGGTCACCGCCGACGGCCGCGAGGCGCCGGTGAAGATCCTGATGCTGGACGTGCTGCACGACCTGGCGCTGCTGAAGATGGCCGACCCGAAGGCCGCGAACTTCGACGCGCTGTCGTTCCGTCCCGAGACGCAGAAGCTCGCGCAAGGCGAGCGCATGTACTCGCTGGGCAACCCGCTGGACGTCGGCTTCGCGGTCATCGAGGGCAACTACAACGGCCTCGTCGAGCGCTCGTTCTACCCGCAGATCTTCTTCGCCGGCTCGCTGAGCGCCGGCATGAGCGGCGGCCCGGCGCTGGACCAGGAAGGCCGCGTGATCGGCGTCAACGTCGCACGCCGCGTCGACGGCGAGCAGGTCAGCTTCCTGGTGCCGGGCGCGTTCGCGAGCGAGCTGCTGGCGCGCGGGCGCGACGCCACGCCGCTCGCGCTGCCGGCCTGGCCGGTGCTCGCGGCGCAGATGATGGGCCACCAGCAGCTGCTCACCGACCGCTTCATCGCGCAAGGCTGGAAGCTCGCGACGCACCCGCGCTACCAGGTGCCGGTGCCGCCTGACCGCTTCATGCGCTGCTGGGGCAGCAGCGAGCCGTCGCGCACCGGCGGCCTGGATTTCGAGCGCTCCGACTGCGTGATGGACACGCGCATCTTCATGGGCGAGTTCACCACCGGCGCGATCGCGGTGCGCCACGAGAGCTACGACGGCCGCAAGCTCGGCACGCTGCGCTTCGCCGCGCGCTATGCGCAGAGCTTCCGCAACGAGCACTTCGACCGCCGCCGCCCCGACCAGCAGACGCGCCCGCAGTGCCATGAAGACTTCGTCGACCGCAACGGCCTGCCGTTGCGCGCCGTGGTCTGCCTGCGCGCCTACAAGAAGTTGCCGCAGCTGTACGACGTGTCGGTGCTGGTGGCCACGCTCGACCAGCCGAAATCCGGCGTGCAGGGCCGCTTCGACGCCCAGGGCGTCAGCTACCCGAACGCGATGAAACTCGCGCAGCATTACCTGGAGGCCTACGCATGGGTGCCGTCGCGCTGATCGAAGTGCTGGAACGCGACGGCACGCCGCGCCACGGCGTGGCAGTGTCGCAATGGCCGCTGCGCGTGGGCCGCGCGCTCGACAACGACCTGGTGCTCGACGACCCGCACATCGCGGCGCACCACCTGGTGGTCGACCGCGACGAGAACGGCACCTTCGTGCAGGTGGGCGACAGCATCAACGGCATCGTGCTCGGCACGCAGCGCCTGGCCAGCGGCGAACGCCGCCCGGTCGGCGATGCGCCGCTGGCCATCACCGCCGGCCGCATGCACCTGCGGCTGCGCCTGGCCGAGCACGCGCTGGCCCCCGAGCTGCGGCTCGACCCGGCGCGCTCGCTGGTGCAGGGCCTGCCGCTGCTCGGCTTGCTGGTGCTGCTGGCGGCCGCGCTGCAGGTGTTCAACATCTACCTCGACAGCGACCCCGACGGCTTCGTGCGCGCGCTGGGCAGCAACGCCATCTCGGCCATCGTCGCGGTGCTGGCCTGGTGCGGCGTCTGGACGCTGCTGTCCAAGCTGTTCACGCGCCAGGGGCATTTCGGCTGGCACCTGCGCGTGGTGCTGATCGCGGTGCTGGCCTGGGAGCTGGTCAGCGGCGCGACGCAGCTGCTGGCGTTCTCGCTGTCGTGGCCGTGGATCAGCGACTTCCGCTTCGTCCTCGGCTACGCGGTGGCCGCCGCGACGCTGTACTTCCACATGCTGGCGGTCGAGCCCTACCGGCACCGCCGGGTGCGCAATGCCGCCATCGGGATGGCGGTGGCCGGTACCCTGCTGAGCCTGTGGTTCAACTCGCAGAACGCCGACCGGCTGGGCAGCGAGCTCTACATGAGCCACCTGTTCCCACCGGCGCTGCGCATCGCGCGGCCGGTCGACACCCCCACCTTCATGAAGGGCGTGGCCGACCTGCAGGCGACGCTGGATGCCAAGGCCAAGCGCAAGGAGGATGCGGGCGATGACGAAGGCGAAGGCGGCGGCGACGCCGACGAATGACATCGGCGAGGCCGTCGGCCGCACGGTGCTCGTGACCGGCGGCAGCCGCGGCATCGGCGCCGCGGCGGCGCTGTGCTGTGCCGGGCTCGGCTTCGACGTCGCGGTCAACTACACGCGCGATGCGGCCGCGGCGCAGTCGGTGGTCGCGCGCATCCAGGCCCTGGGCCGGCGCGCCATCGCGCTGCAGGCCGACGTCGCGGTCGAGGCCGAGGTGCTGGCATTGTTCGCGCGCTGCGATGGCGCGATGCCGCCGCTGCACGGCCTGGTCAACAACGCCGGCGTGGTCGACCGCGCGGCGCGCGTCGAGGACATCGACACGGCCCGGCTGCAGCGCATGTTCGCGATCAACGTGTTCGGCAGCTTCCTGTGCGCGCGCGAAGCGGTGAAGCGGCTGTCGACGCGCCATGGCGGGCCGGGCGGCGCGATCGTCAACCTGTCGTCGGCGGCAGCGCGGCTGGGCGGACCCGGCCAGTACGTCGACTACGCGGCCGCCAAGGGCGCGATCGACACCTTCACGATCGGCCTGGCGCGCGAGGTGGCGGCCGAGGGCATCCGCGTCAACGCGGTGCGGCCCGGCATCATCGAGACCGACATCCATGCCTCGGGCGGCCAGCCGCAGCGCGCGCAGCAGCTCGCGCCGCAGGTGCCGATGCAGCGCGCCGGCTCGGCGGAAGAAGTGGGGCGCGCGATCGCCTGGCTGCTGTCGGATGCGGCGAGCTACACCACGGGCAGCCTGCTCGACGTGACGGGCGGCCGGTAGCCCGGATGCCCATCCGGGTCGGCCGCGCCGAAGCGATCCCGGATGGGCATCCGGGCTTGTATGTTCCGTCTGCACCCCCAGACGCAGCGGATGAGGGTGTCGGGATGGAGGGACGATCCGGGCCATCTGCCGTCAGCAGCGGACAGACCACCGTAGTGATTCCCCATTTCGTTCGCCCAAGCGTCGATGAGGAACGCAGCCGCAGCAACCCCGGTCGTGAGACCGGGGGATGCTGACGGCCCATAGATGCAAGCCAACGCCAGCGCGAACGCCCACCC
>NZ_JBFUEB010000026.1:0-64020 GCF_056404395.1 Rhizobacter sp. P2_D12
ATGCCGGTGGCCGCTTTGTCGCGGGCCAGCAGCGCCCCGACGGCGGCGGCGATCTTCGGATTCCAGGCGCCATCGGCGATGGCCTGTCACGTGTGTCGGACCGCATCGGCCAGCTCGCGCACGCGATGTCCAGTTCGACCGACAACATCGACCCGACGTTGAACGCGGCGAAGGAGTTCGGCGACGTTGTCCGGCCGCTCGGGCGGGGCCTTTCCGTGCTGTTCGGGCGCAGCGCCGAGCGCAAGAAGGAGCGCTGGTACAACCGATTCTGGACTGCGCTGCGCAACCTTGGCGGCGACAAGAAGGCCAGCGCCGCCACCAGCAGGGTCGGATGGTTCGGTCCCGGAGCCGGCGCGGGCGGCGAGGCCGGCGGCGGTGGCAGCCTGATCGGCTCCATGGTCGGCGGCCTGTTCGGGCGAGGGAAGGGGTTGCTCGGCCTGCTGGGCAAGGGCGCCGGCCTGCTGAGGCGACTTCCCTTGATCGGAGGGCTGATCACTGGCGGCTTGGCGCTCGGCAGCGTGTTCGGCATGAACGACGACCCCTCGAAGTCAGACGAGGAGAATCGCGCGGCCCGCTACCGCGACACCGGCGGCGCGCTGGGCATGGGCATCGGCGGCATTGCTGGTGGCGTGCTCGGGTCGCTGCTTGGGCCAGCTGGCACGATCGCCGGCGGCTACCTCGGGTCGATGCTCGGCGAGAAGGTCGGCCAAGCGCTTGGTGACTGGTCGAAGCAGCTCATGGATGCCAACCTGCCCGGGAAGATGATGGCGGCCTGGGATGAGGTCACGTCCAGGGTAGGCGAGCTGTGGGCAGGCGCGAAGGGCGCGGCCGGCAAGGCCGTTGACACGGTTAGGGACGGCGCGAACTGGGCCAACGACGCGGTCAAGGGCGCGACCGGTATCGACGTGAAGGCGACCGCCGGCCGGACGGTGGATGCCACGAAGACTGCGGCAGTGGCAGCGGCGAACGCCACCGTGGACGCAGCGAAGGTCGCGGCCCCGATCATCGCCGATGCTGCGGCGGCCATGGTGCCCGAGACCATCAGGAACGTGGTGGGCGCGGCCTCGAACTGGGTTCTGGGCAAGACCAGTGCTCGCTACGAGTCGGGCGGCAAGGGCGCCGGCGCCGTGTCATCGGGCCGCGGCGATCGGGGCGGCGTGAGCTACGGCACGTACCAGCTCTCCTCGAAGACCGGCACGCTGGGGGAATTCCTGGGATCGTCCGGCTACGGCGACCAGTTCGCGGGCCTGACGCCTGGCACTCCGGCGTTCGCCGCGAAGTGGAAGCAGATCGCGAAGACCGATCCCGCCTTCGGCGACGCGCAGCACAAGTTCATCGAGGACACGCACTACAACCCGCAGGTGGCCAAGCTGAAGGCTGCGGGCATTGATGTAGGTGGCAGCGGCGCCGCCTTCAAGGATGCTGTCTGGTCCACCGCAGTGCAATTCGGCGGAGATAGCTCGCTGATCCAGAAGGCACTTGCCGGCAAGGATGCGAGCAAGATGAGCGACGCCGAGAAGGTCGCCGCCATCCAGGACTACAAGAAGGCGAACAACGACGCCCTGTTCAGGAACAGCAGCCCGTCGGTGCGCGCCGGCACGCTCGCGCGAGCCAGCGCCGAGAGGGACTCGCTGCTGCGCCTCGCCGGCGCGAGTGCTGCGGGCAGCGGGAGCATTCCGCTGGGCGCGGGCGCGAACATCGCGGGGGTCTCGCAGAACAGCATTCCTCCGCTGCCCATGGCCAACGTGCCGCCGTCGGTGCCGACGAACCTGCCCAAGCCGCCGGAGATCCAGGCGATGCCGACGAAGCTGAACAGCGACCCGCGCGCGCCGCAGAGCGTTTCGGTCACGCTGCCCGAGACGACTGGCCAAAATGTCGGAGACCGCGCGCTGGCTCACGTCGTGAGCGGCGGGATCGGCGCGGTGGGATAGATCAGCGCTTGAGGCTGTAGGTGCCGTCCATGGTGCTGCCGGCGTTCAGCCCGCAATGCCGCCCGCAGTCCTTCGTCGTGACGACCAGATTGCGCCCCTTGAACGTGAAGATCACAACGCACATATCCGCCATGTCGTCGCTGGTGTAGGCGGCGCTGCTTTTGTCGGTGAACACGGCGCGCCCCTCCAGTGAGCAGGTGTTCTGCCCGGCCTGGCTCTGCATCTGAAAGCCGGCGACGCCGTCGACCCGGATCAGCGCCACGGAAGCGTCCCGCTTCTGGTAGTGCTCGACCTCCTGAGCTGCCGCCGCGAACGTGGATGCAGCGAGGGCGAGGGCGAGGACGGCGGCTTTCATCGGGGCTCCGGGTGGGAAGGAGCCCTATTGTGCCGCCCGTATCAAACGATACCCCGCCGCGACCAGCGCCTCGGCGTCTTCTGGCTGCACCGCCCAGAACGGCCCGGGGTGAGTCCCCTCGCCCATGTGCAGGATGGCGCGGCCAGGCGCCGAGACGAGGATTTTCTCGGCCTGGGATTCGTTGGCGAAGGCGATGCAGTCGTGCACCATCGTCCCATCAGCCTTGAGCTTGCGGAGCAGGAAGTTCATTCGTCCACGTCGTCGAAGATGCTGCGCGTGCAGTCGGCGTTCATCAGCGTGCCGTCGGGCGCGTAGTGGCAGCCGGTCTTGTCCCAGGGCACGCCGGGGAGCCTCCCATGTGGCAAGGGTTTGCCGACCTTTTCGGTGCCGGGCCGCAGTGCATGTTGAACGGCCTCTATGATTCGCTTCAGGTAGGTCTCCTCGCGCTGACGCTTCTTGCCGCCATGCTTTAGCGGAGAGCCCTCCATCATGTTGTCGCACACGTAACCAGCGCCGACAGAGCAGACGAACGATCGAACGTCGTGCTCACCCATTGCGCCCCAGAAGGCGCACCACGAAGCGCTCCAAGCCCGGCTGTAGCAGACAACGATGATGCGGCCCCGGCCTGGCGAGAGGTCTTCGGTGATGACGCGGATCGGATCGAGGCCAGGAACATCCTCGATCAGCAGGAGCTGCGCGGCCTTGGTAGTCAGCTTCACGACTCTTCTCCCGGAAAGCCGAGTTTCAGCGGTGCGACACCCTGGGCCGAGCCAGCAGCCAGCGCCTGCAGCCCGACCTGGCGGATCGCGCCATTCACGTAGCCGCTGACCTCGGCCTTCGCGTGCTCGACGGTGCGCTCGATGTGCTCGCCGAACTGCTCGGCGACAAAATCCTGGGTGGAGCCGACGCCGCGCTCGGCGAACATCACATGATCCAGTAGCTCCTTCTGCTTCTTCTGTGACAGCCCGCTCTCGGCGATGGCGTTGCGCAACGCCTGCAAGTGCTGCATGGACCGCTGCACGGCCTCACTCGACTCGCGCTTGAACTGCTCATGGCGGTTTGTCGGTCGGGCGATACCGGGTATCGGCTGACGGTCGATCTGCCGCAGCGTACAGGGCGTGCCGGCGCCGATGTTCATGGCGGACACGAAGTGCGCCCAATGCGCCTCGGAGACATCGACCTCGATCAGCCTGTCCATGTTGCTGGAATGCACCCAATCGTTCGACAGGTCACGCACGACCTCGGCGCGAGCGATGGAGATCCGGATGAAGCCGTTGTGCCGGAAGTCGCTCTGAAACAGGCTCGTGTCGCCGCCGACGCGATTCGCCTGAATCACAGCGTAAGCGGGATGGCGCTCGATTGTCGCGCCAGACCGGCTTGCATGCCCATATGGTTCGATGGTGGGCTCGACGGTGCGAGCCCACGGGTTCTCTTCATTGCTCATGGCTTGTTTTCCGTGGTGATTTACAGGCCGAACTTGCCGAGGCAGATGGGGCCGATGAAACGCTCGATGCTCTCCTCGGCGGTCAGCTCGCGGCCGCAGATCGAGCAGTTGCCGGTGCGCTGGCCGTAGGCCTTCGCGGCCTCGGCCGGGCTCGATGCAACGGCCAGGATTCGCTTCTGCTGATCGTCGGAGCAGGCTTCGGTCTTCAGGAACTTGCCGCCCAGCACCTTGCCGAGGTAGACGGAGTCATCGTCAACCTTCGTAGTGACGTAGATGCCGCCCGGGTTCCTGCTGTCCTGGCCGGCGGCCTTGAAGACGAACTCGTCCAGGCGCATGGCCGGCTTCTTGACCCCGTTGTCGCGCGCGGTGTCGAACAGGGCCTCAATCTCGGTTGTGGTGATCGTGGGCGCCGTCGCGCGCGTCGCGTCGGCGGCCCGGCTGCGTTCCAGGTTGTTGCGCACGGCGGCGAGCTGGCCCTGGCTCAGGGCGCCGAACTTGCTCACGTCGGCCGCGAGGGAGGCTGCGAAGCTGTTGCTGACCATGTTGTCCACCAGCCAGCCCATCTCGGCCGGGTGCGCAAGGGCCCACGAGGTGGCTCGTGCGGCGGCAGTTTCGGGAATGGCGATGGCTTGCATGGTTGTCGTCCTGGTGTTGTTGGTAACAACTGTACATGGATACGATAACAACTGCAACACTTCTGGAAAACGGCCCGCAACAGAGCGCGAGGTTTCTCTCAGACTGGGCGCCAACTACCCATCACCCAGACAAGGGGCGAGCCATGTCCATTTCCAGCCAAGACGCCCTGAAGGGCTTCTACTCCGCCAAGCAAGCGATCGGCGCCCCGTCGATCAACTCGGATGCCACGTTCGAGATCGAGGGCCACGAAGACCTGGTGTTGAACACCAAGCAGTTCCCGTGGCCGGTGCTCGGCACCTTCGGCGAGATCGAAGTCGCGACGCCGATGGGTGGCATGTACTACAAGCCGCAGCAGCTCAAGACCGCGCAGCAGGGCCCGATCACRTTCACCGAGACGGTGACCGGCCRGATCATGCGCTTCATGGAGGAAGTCCTGCAGACGGGTGGCGAGTTCAACGCCACCGTCTACGAAGGCACTCCGGATCGCTTCGTGCGCGCATACAAGATTAGGGGCTGCTTCTTCCAGCCGGATCAGCCGGATCGCGACTGGGAAAACCGCGCGCAGATCACACTGATCAACGGCACGTTGTTCTTCAACTACTTCGGCGACAAGCTGGCGCCGAACGCCACGAGCCTGTAATGCAGCTCGGCGCGCTCGCTGCCGAGTACCTGGCTTCCCGCTCGCCCGGGTGGCTGGTGCTCGACGACGAGCAGGTCAAGGACTGCGCGCTGACCGCCGCGCGGTTCTACGCTGGCTTCGGCGACATCCGCAGCGTCTCGTCGTCCGACGTGCTGCAAGGCGCCGCTGGCGCCGGCGAGCCGCTGCCCCTGCCGCAAGACCCCGAGCTGTTCCCGACGCCGGCCCTGCCCATCAAGGACTTGAGCCTCATCACCGAAACGACCGAGCTGTCGGTGGGCGAGTGGGCGTTGATCCGCCCGCTGTTCACCCTGTACTGCGAGCGCGAGCACGCGCAGCGCCTGGAGGCCTCGCGCGGGCTGGGCGTCGATGTGTATGGGCGATCGGTGTCGGAGATCAGCCAGGAAATCGGCACCATGGAGAACGAGACGATCCCCCAGAAGGCGTTCGTCCATGCGGTGATCGAGGTGGTCTGACATGCAGATCGCAGATGCGGCCGGCACGCCGCTGCGCGGCGACCTGGTCACCCGCGTGGTCCTCCGCACGGACCTGACGCCCATCCCCAGCACCATTGAGGTCGAGGCGCTGCGCACCGACGAGACGGTCAAGTCGTTGGCGGAGGGCGCCACGATCCAGGTTGGCGGCGACATGATCGAGTACCTGATCGTGAGGCAGGGTGTCGCAATGACCTCGGGCCTTGCGCGCGGCACGCGCGAGCTGGCCACCATCTCGGCCGTGGGCATCCTCAATTCGTGCGCCGCCGTCGGTCGCCGCCTGCAGCGCAGCATCATCCGCGAGGGCTCGACCTTCGCGGAAATCTACCGCTCAATCGGCGCGTCGGCCGTCATCGATACAGACTTCACCGTGCCGGTCTTCGCCTGCTACGTGGGAATGCTGCCGACGCCGGAGATCGCCCGCGTCCTGCAGGAGGAGGCGGCCACCGTCTACCTTTCCGGCGGCAAGCTCCTGTTCCGCCGCCTGGACGACATGATCCGTCAGAAGGCGAACGTCGAGTTCACGGCCGACCTCACCGAGGAGGCCAAGAGCGACTACCTGGAGCGCCACGCGGTGCCGTTCGCCTTCACGACCACGCCCGACGGCGCCCTCCTTGCGACCAAGCGAGAAGCCGCGCGCGGCATCTTCTACCGCCCGCGCGCGGACACGCGCATCCTCAACAACGTCAGCTCGGCCCTGATCCAGCGCCGCAAGATGCGCCTGGGCCTGTCGCCCGAGCTGAACGCCGGCGCGCGGGTCGACGTCGACGGCGCCGCGCATGTCGTGATCACGGCGGCGCATGTGCGCGCCACGCCGAGCGAGAACGGCGCCGGCGACGAGTACACGCAGCTCTGGCTCGGGGAGTTCGTCAAGTGAGCGAGGGGCCTCTCTACGGCAAGTGGCCGGGCGAAATCGACAGCTACGACGCCCCGTCGCGGACGTGCCGCGTGCGCATTCCCGGGATAACCGACGGCTCCAGCGTGCTGCCGCAGGCGGTCTTCGAGTACCCGATTGGCGACCGCTCGGACCACGCCGACAGCAAGAGCCACACCGAGATCCGCGTCCTCGCGAACGATGCCGTCTGGCTGGAGTTCGAGTGCGGCGATCCGCGCTTCCCCATCATCACGGGGTTCCGAGACAAGCGACAGGGCAACCCGACCGGCTGGCGGCGGTGGCGACACGCCAACATCGAGATGACGGCCGACAATGAGCTGATCATCAACGCCACCAAGGTGACGTGGAACGTCTCGGGCGACGTGATCGAGCACATCGGTGGCAGCCAGACCACCGACATCGGCGGCAAGCAGAAGACCGACGTGAGCGGAGCGATGGAGAGCACGGCCGCCACGTCCAAGCACAGCGCGGCCACGCACCAGTTGACCGCGCAGACAAGCATTGCCGGCTCCATCTCCACGTCCGCCGGTCCCGGCGGCAGCGGTGCGTCGCTGCAGGGCCCGGTTTCCATCGCCGGTGGCAGCCTGACGCACAACGGCAAGAACGTGGGCGCGACGCACACCCACAACGAGCACAACGTCAACGGCGGGCCGACCGACCCGCCCAACTAGGAAGCCCAGGAGAACCCAGCATGAAATCCATTCTGTTCAAGTTCGAGTCGATGGGCGCAGGTAACGACAAGGCCCTGCGCGACATCAGCAAGCTCTTCGACCGCGCCGGCGCACAGGTCGTGAGCAGCGAGGTCGCCAAGACGCTCACCAAGCGCGCGGGCGTGTTCTTCCGCAACGTCGACCTGACGTTCGCGGACGGCCAGCGCGTGACGCTGGGCGTGAAGGAGACCGGCGACGTGTTCGAGGTCAAGATCAACGGCTCCGTTGTGCCGCTGCGCAACCAGGACGACCACGCGAAGACGGTCGCCGAGATCGCCTCGCTGCTGGATCGGCGACGCGTCGCGTTCCAGCGCGCGATGACCCGTGTGCAGGTACCGATCCCGCCCAGCGCGCGTGTCTCGCGCACGACGTTGCTGGCCGCCAAGACCGAGAAGCGCGACGCGCTGAAGGAGGCGGTGAGCCTCGCCGAACAGGAACTCGCTGAGCTGAACGGCGCCGCGGCCGTCGCGTAGCGCGCCAACCGTCAACGCCGCCGAGAAGCCCGCAGTCGCGGGCTTTTTCAATTCGGAAAACAGGGCTCAGCCGCGAGGGTGGCCAGAAAAAGAATGCCCTCAAGCATTGGCGTGGTTGCCGTGCTGATCGTGCAACCTTTCTGGAGCTACCCAGTGACCCAACCGAAGTACACCACCCGCGCGACGAACGAGGTCGCCGAATTCCTCGACGCCGTGACCGCCCACAAGGGCAACACGACGGCCGTCCTCGACTCGATCAAGAACGACTCCGCCGTCAAGGTTCCCGCCGCTCTGAACGAAGTCCTCGGAAAGGTCAGCGACCGTGACGAGGCCCGCGTCCTCGACAGCGTTGCGCTCGGCATGTCCAACTACGAGCGCGAGCACGGCGTCGCGCCCACCGCCGACGTGGTGGAGGCCGCCTTGCAACAGGGGCAGTCGGCGTTCCGTGGCATCGACGGCAACGGCCACTTGCTGGACGGCGTCTCCAACAGCGCGAGTTCGAGCCACAGCGAGCCGATGTCGCTGCAAGCGAACCGCGCCGTCGTCGCGATCCTGTCGGCTATCGCCGAAGCCATCCCGTTCGCCGGCTATCTGCCCGTGGATATCGGCTCGAACCAGGCCAAGCTGGCGATCCTGTCACACGTCGCAGGCACGAGCTTCGGTTCGTACTCCGCTGGCGCCATCATGGACGGCACCAGCGTCGGCGACGTGTATGCATCGTCCGCGCGGCAGGTCAAGCTGGACCTGTCGGGTAACGCGCCCTACGCCAGCAAGTTCACCGGCACGAACCTGACCACGGCCGGCAACACCGCATACTGCGATCCGGCCGGCACTGGCGTGCCTGTGCTGCGGGGCCGCACTATCGTCTATGTGAACGGCAAGATCGCCGCGCAGGACTCGGCCAGCGGCTCGGCGGCGAACAGCCCGTTCTCCGGAACCGTTCGCCTTGCTGGCACGGACTACGCCCTGGTCGGCTTTGTCACTGTGGCCACCGGCGCCTTCCAGCTGACCTCCTCGACCCCGGCGCTGCCCGCGACCTGCAAGGTCACGGCGCAAGGCTTCATCGACTACGAAGCGGCTCCGGCGCTGATCCCGTCGATGATCGTCAAGGCCGATACTTACGACCTCTACGCGAACCCGTGGCGCGTGATGACCTCGGTCACGATGGACTCCAGTGGCCAGCTTCGCAACGAACTGGGACTGGATGCCGCGAGCGAGGCGCTGATGGCGATCCGCACGCAGATGGCGATGGAGCGCCACTACAACGCCCTGCGCATGGTGGCCGACCTTGGTCTGAACAACACGCAGTCGTTCGACTTCCAGTGGTCATCCCGCAGCCAGCAGATGGTGCGCGCGCAGATCTGGCAAGACCTGCAGGCCAAGTTCGCAGCGGTCGACCAGCAGATGGCGAACGACACGATGGATCACGGCATCACGCACTGCTACGTCAACTCGTTCTTGGCTGGCGTCATGCAAAGCCTGCCGGACACGATGTTCAAGTCGAGCGGCATCGCTGCGCGTCCGGGCCTCTACCGCGTCGGTCGCCTGTTCGACAAGTACGACGTGTACTTCAGCCCGAAGTACGTGCCGCAGGCCGCCGATTTCGCCTCCGCGCAGATCGTGTGCGCCGGCCGCAGCTCGCAAGTGGCTCGCAACCCGATCATCCTTGGCGACGCCGTCGCGCCKACGTTCCTGGATCTCAACATGCAGTCCGACCTGAAGCGCAACGCTGCGATGTATGCACGTGACTTCACGTCCGTCAATCCGCACGAGCCGTCGGCGCTGGGTTGCGCCCTGATCAACATCACCAACCTCAGCTAAGGCGAAGGGGCAAGCAATGGCAGGCAAGAGAGCCAAGGCTGCCCCCGCTTCTGCGGGGCCGGTGGAGGCGCAAGAGCACGTCGACGGTGGCGCGCAAGAGCAGGGCGGCGATAGCGATGACGCTGCGCTTGGCGGCGCGCAAGAGCAGGGCGACGCTGACTCCGGCGCCGTCGTGCTGGCGAACTCGTCCGTCGAGCACCCCATGGGTCGCTCTGACGATGGGGCTGGCCTGGTGGTCGAGGGCCAGGGCGCGCCCCAGCCCGACGCCGACACCTCATGGGCCCCGCAGTTCCCCATGCGCGTGACGATCTTCAATCACAGCAGCGCAAGCATCTCCTGCCGGGTCGCCGGTGCGGTGCTCGGCGCCGGCGGCTCGGCGACTGTCACGCTCATCGACGAGGAGCACGCCGAGATCGTGCAGAAGTCGCTCGAGGAGCTGGCCGAGTCCAACTTCATTCCGCTCGAAAAGCTGGCCGTCGTGCCGGCGTAAACAGACAAGGTGCGCCCATGAGTGGTTTCCGTTCCTTCACCCGTCAACTGGGATTCCAGCCTGGCGTCCAACTTAACCCGCTGCAAGACCAGACGGACGGCGTGGCGCCGGACAACTCCGACCAGATCGTTGGTCTCATGGCGCGTCTGACGCGTGGCCGCATCGACCAGCCTTTCCGAGTCAACCGCACCAACTTTCTCGCCAAGACCGGCGCGGCCGAGGCGGTGCGCGTGAACGCGCTGAACGAGGCCAAGCTGCAGATGTACGAGGCGCTGAACAACGGCGCCTTCGAGGCTGTCGTCCAGCGCATGGTGCCGGCGGCCGCGAAGAAGTCGTTCGCGGTGATCAACTTCACCGGCACTCCCACGTCCAGCTCCGAGACGATCGAGTTCTCGACGGCGGCCGCGGCGCCGACGGCGGGCTTCAGCATCTACCTGATGCACCACGACTGCTTCAACGACGGCATCAAGGTCGCTCTGCATGCCGACGCGACTCCGCTGACCGGTACCTCGGTGGCCAACACCGACGTGACGCTGCGCGTACTCGACGCTGGTGGCGTGATACTGCACGAGTTCTCCGGCTCGCTCGACCCTGCCGCCAAGGACGACTTCGGCGTGAGCCGCTACCTGCCCGACGTGGCCGCGACCCAGACGGATGCGGTGGATGTCGTCGTCGCGGCGAACGCCACGGTGCCGGTCACGTCCAATGCCTACGGCCGCGCGCTGTCGGGCAAGGACAACTGGGCGATCTCGCCCACGCTCATGTGCTTCGACGAGGGAGGCACCACCTACGTCGCCGCTGACTTCGACCGGTTCATCGACGGCCTGCGCGCCACGCGCAACGCCTACGGCTACCTGATCAGCGGCGGCAACCCGAACGTCTCGCTTCTGGGCAAACTGGCCGCACTGGCCATCGAGATCAACACGCCGCTGGAAATCGACGTGGCGGGCACGCTCGACGTGGCCGCAGCCATGACGTTTGTGGCGTCGCTGAACATCGACAGTCACTACATCCGCTTCCAGTGGGCTCCGCTGTCGGCTGAAGATCCGCTCAACGGCGGCCGCGTGGTCTGGGGAACAGGTGGTCTGCATGCCGGCCTGTCCTGCAGCCGCAACGCGCGGATCAACGCCAAGGGTTTCGCGCCCAAGAACTTCCCTGTCGCCGGCAAGGAATGGCCTCTAAACCGGGTCGGCGTGAAGCAAATGCAAGACCCGGAGGACCAGGAGTTGTCCGACCTGGCCAAGTCGCAGATCAACCCGGTCATCCTGGAGTCGTACAACGGCGGCAGCCGGTTCGTCTGGACCGACTCGCTGACGGCTGCGAAGTCGCGCGTCTCCTACAAGAAGCTCCAGACCGTGGCCGAGATGTCGGCGACCCTGGACAACTGGGTGACGCTGTACGGCAAGGAGCTGCTGCAACTGCCGATGAAGCTGTACATCAAGAAGATGACGGCCTTCCTCGAAGACCTGCTGACGGACGCCCAGGCGAGCGACTGGCTGGTCCCCGCCAAGAACCTGCCCGGCAACGCCGCCTTCGCGTTCACCGTGCGGCCCAGTGAAGTCCGGCCCGCCGACCTGGTGCTGATCGACTACTACACCAGCTTCGACGGCGTCGCCCGTCAGGTGATCGTGCAACAGACCCTCGTGAACTAATCGGAGACCCACTCATGTTCGCAAACCATCCCGCCGCGCGCGCCCTCCGCAATCTGGGTGCCTTCGACAAGCCCAAGACCCAGGCGCAGCTCGATGCCGTCGCCACCGAGAAGCAGGCGCTTCTCGATGCCACGGCCAACGCCGCCGGCCAGTTCGCCGCCGACAGCATCCGCGACGAAGCCATCGCGATGGTGCAGGGCTGGGCCGCCACGCAGCCTTCCGATCTCGACGAGGGCGAGACGCTGGCCGATCGCCTCGAAGCGATGGCCATCGGCGTCGCCGACGAGAACCAGGACGGCGACATCACCGAGGACGAGGCCGACATCGTCGATGTCGCCCTGAATGCCRTGCTCGACTACATGGTGGCCCAGGGCGTGAGCGAAGACGACGCCATCGCCCTGCTGGCCGACAAGGACGGCGACGCCGCCGACCGCGTGCACGAGCTGTTGGCCGGCAGCGAGGACGGCGACCAGGCGCTGGACTCGTTCGTCTTCGATGCCGATTCGAGCGAGGCCGTCATGGACGGCGTCCTCGACGCGGTCTACAAGAAGAAGATCGTGATCCGTCAGGGCAAGAAGATGCGCGTCAACAAGCGCGTCAGCGGCCACGTTCGCCTGTCCGCCGGCCAGAAGGTCGCTATCCGCAAGGCGGGCATGAAGTCGCGCAGCGCGGGGGCGCGTGTGCGGCGCATGAAGTCGATGAAGATCCGCAACCGCGCGGGTCTGTAATCGACCTGACCGATGGCCGCCTCGTCTCCGAACGGCTCGCAGCCCGCCCTCTCGTCTCAGTGGGGCGGGCTGTCGCCCAAGCTGATCGCGTCCTTCTTCGCGGTCAAGAAGCAGCCAGGCGCCAACGGCACCTTCATCTGGGTGCGCGACCTGTCGCAGCCCGAAGTGCTGGCGCCGCTCACCGACGGAAACATCGAGTCGGTCCAGAACTGGCAATCCCCGTTCGAGAACATCGGCCCGGATCAGAAGCTGTCGACGCTGTCGTCGATGATCCAAGCCGGCGGCTTCAGCGCGCTCATCGCTCAGCTCAAGACCGTCTTCAAGTCGAGCCAGGCGCTCGACGACGCGGCCGCCAAGGCCAGCAAGTTCGAGGGACGCAGCAACCTCACGAAGCTCAACTCCACGCAGGTCTTCACCGGGAGCCCGCCGCTGAAGGTCACGCTGACAGCGCACTTCCGCGCCTACCAGGACGCGGCTCGCGAGGTGCGTGACCCCATGAACCAGCTCATGCAGTGGGCCCTTCCCAAGAGCATCGCCGCCGACGGCGTGGTGGGCAGCCTGGCGCGCGGTGAGCTGCAGCTCTACCCCTCCGAGGTGCCTCAGATCATCGGTCTGAAGTACGCCGACATGCTGCTTCAGCCGCTGGTCATCGAGTCGCAGCCTTACCCGCTCACGGGCCCACGCGACAGCAAGGGCAACCTGACGCATGCCGCCGTGACGATGAGCCTGGCGTCACTGACCGCGCTGGATCGGACCGACTGGAACTCGGCGCGCATCCTGTAGCGCGCCTCCCTTCAAGGCATCTCCCCATGATCTTCAAGCCGACCCGCACCAGACGGATTGCCCTGCGCCTGACCGAGCTGACCCTCGGCCAGGCAATCGACCTCTGCAAGCTGCCCGGCGAGCGCAACGAGCTGACCACGACCGAGCTGCTGCGCGGCGTGGCCGCCGGCGCAGACCAGCCGCTTCCGCGCTATGTCACCGACCCGCTGTTGTGGACGGTGCAGGAGCGCACGCTGCTGGTCTGCGAGTACATGGCGCACGTCACCAGCGACGGGCCCGACTTCGCCGTCGGCGATGTCGGCCACCTGTCGGACTACGTCATGTTCGATCGGGATCTCGACGCCGACCAGATCGACCTCGGCACCGTGGCCGAGAAGGCATGCACACTGCGCCCGCTGCTGGGTGTGCACGCGCAGGCGCTGGAGGTGCTGTGCAAGACGCGCGGCGACTGGATCATCGGTGCAATCGCCTGTCAGATTTTCGTGGCGAGCGAGGCTGTGCCCGATTGGTCGTCGATGTCGGACATCGCGATGATGGATTGGGTGCGCGGCCGCATGGACCGGCTCAAGCTGTTGCCCGAGTCGCTGTTCGAGGAGCTGTTCGCGGCCTACTGGGGTGGGACGGACAAGCTGGCGCACTTCTTCAGCGTGGACTTCGACGACGACGGCCTGGTGTACCTGCCGATCGAGAAAGAGGGGGCCGGCCCGTTGAGTCCGGCCCGATTTCTCGCCGATTCCTGCATCTCCAGCGTCGCGCAGTCGCTATCTGGACGGGCTGGTCAGCCAGGCCGCTGACCTGGCGCTCTACGGCCACACGGCGCTGCCGCTGGCGCGCGCCACGGCGATGAGCGACGCGGCGGACTTCTTCCGGTCGTCGGCGTTCGCGAGCTACCGCAAGTCGCAGGAGGGCAAGCAGAAGTTGTGGCTGGCGATGCTGGGCCGCTTCGACGGCGTCAGCAAGCAGATTGGCGGGCTGGGCAGGGCGCTCTCGCGCCGCTGATCGACGGCTTCGGAAAACCGGGCGCGGGCCGCGTGGCCCCGTGATCGAAAGTGCAGGCATCGCATTGCCGCCTGCACTCCCAATCACGTCCCGAGGGTCTGAATGTTCGATCAGTTCAAGAAGCTATTTTCGGAGCCGCAGACGCTCGGAATCATCGTCACGAGCGGCACGGTCGGTCTGTTCGTAGGCATCGCCCAGGGCACCATCCAGCGCCGTCACGGCGGCTGGCCTGGCTTCTTCTCTGCTGCCATCACCGGCGCCGTCGTCGCGGTCATCACGGGCCTGGCCATCGACAGCTTCGTCCCCTCCGAGACGGTGCGCATGGCCATCATCGGCGTTTGCGCCGTGGTCAGCGAGGACATTTGGGCGGGCCTCAAGACACTCGGGCGCGGCGTGCGCTCCGATCCGCTGGGCTTCGTGGTCCGGGTGCTGGATGCGCTGCGCGGCCGCGATCCTGCTGCCCGCGCGCTCGTCGAGGGTGTCGCCGGCTCGACGCAGAACGCAGCGCTGGCCGACCGCGCCGGCGACCAGTCGAGCGACACCGCCGGAGTCGCCAAGTGATCCTGACCTACGTCGTCACGGCGGCGCTCATGCTCGCCCTTGTGCTGCAAGCGGCCACCGACCGCGCGCCGGATCTCCTGGACACGCGGCAGAGCCGCTCCGCCAGGCGCGTTCTCATCGTCGGCCTGGCGATCATGCTGGCGTACACGTCGCGCGCGTGCTACCGGGGCGTGTGTATCGATGCCTTCATGGCGCTTGGCCTGCTGCTGCTGGCGCTGGCTGAGGTGGCCTTCTGCATGAATCGGCTGTTCCCGCACCTGTTCGACCACGTTCACATTCCCCATGCTGTGGAGCAGCGCGACGGCGTTGACGCGAGGAGGGCCGCTCAATGATGGACGTTCGCTTGATCGCCGCATGCACCGGCGCAACCCTCGCCGCTGCGCAGCCCTACGCCGGCTACCTGGCCGATGCCATGGCGAGCTACCGGATCGACGCGGCGCCGATGCGCACCGTGATGTTCCTGGCCAACGTGGGCCACGAGTCGACCCGCCTGACCAGAACGGCCGAGAACCTGAACTATCGCGTCGAGGCGCTGCTGGCCACCTTCAGTCGCAACCGCATCAGCTCCGCCGCCGCGCAGGCCTACGGGCGCGACGGCGCGCGGCCGGCGAATCAGGAGGCCATCGCGAACCTCATCTACGGCGGCGACTGGGGCGCGAAGAACCTGGGCAACGACCGCCCGGGCGACGGCTGGCTGTTCCGTGGTCGCGGTCTCTTCCAATCGACTGGCCGCGCCAACGCGCGTCGCCTAACAGCGCGGCTGCGCGCGCGCTTCCCGGCGTTGGTTGTGCCGGACTTCGAGGCCGCGCCCGAGGCGCTGTCGCAACCCCAGTGGGCGGCGCTGTCGGCGGCGGACTTCTGGGATGGCAAGGGCCTGAATGACTTCGCCGACCAAGGCGACTTCGACGGCGTCTGCGACTGCATCAACCTGGGCGGCATGACGACCAAGCACGGCGACGCGATCGGCTGGGAAGACCGGCTGGCGCTGCTGGACGGCGGCAAGGCCGCGGTCGGCATCACCTGAAATCCACGGCGCGAGGAGGCATTCATGTTTCTGCAAGCAGACAAGATCGAGCACCTGAAGGCCGGCGCCGTGGTGGCGCTGTTCGGCGCTGCTCTCGGGGCGTGCGTGTCCGTGGGAGCCTCGCTGATCCCGGGCATCCCGCCCGGTGGCGCCCAGCTCGTCGCGATCTGCGCGGCCGTCGGCGCGCTCGCCGCCGGCCTGTCGGCGGGGATCACCAAAGAATTCGCTGACGCGTCGGACAACGTGATCTACCCGGGCATGCATGGAGTCCAGGTGGGTGACGCTGTGGCCACGAGCGCGCCCGGCGCGGCGCTGTTCCTGGTCTTGCTCTACGTCTCGTCGTGGGTGGCGCAATGAGCACGGTCTCTGGCCTGATCCCGCTCCCCGACCTCAAGACGCCGCTGTTCTGGGCGCTTGGCGTCGGCCTTGTCGCCGCGCTTGTCGGCCTGGGAGTGCAGCGAGTCGAGCTGGCCGACGCCGCGCGAGCGTTGTCCGATGAGCACCAGGCGCGCGCCGAGGAGAACGCCACGCGTGCACGCGCGGCACTGCGCGACGCGCAGAAGACCGCCGAGGCCGAGAAGCAGCATGCAACCGACCAACAGGGAATCGTTCATGAACTCAACCAAACCAAGGCCGCGCTTGTCGTGGTTGATGCTGGCCGCCGCGATCTCGCTGGCCGCCTGCACGACACCGCCGGCGAACTCGCCGCCGCCCGTTATCGGCTCCAAGCCTCAGGCGACGCCGCTGCCTGCGGAGATACAGGCGATCAGCGCGCAACCCTCTTCGGACTACTTGAAGAGGCTGGACGCTTATCTGCTCGATCTGGAGAGCTGGCGGGCGAGGGTGCAAGCCTTCTTGAGCAGCGCGACGCTGAAGTGAAGGCGCTGAAGGGGATGGTGGACGCCGACCGGGCGTTGATGGTGCGCGCGGCCGATCAGGGGGCGCCCGCCCCGAGCGCTCCGAGCGCCGCGAGCGGTGCCGAGGGCGACGGCCCCTAGGCCGGCTCAGGCACGTGCTCGGCCGATATCTGGCCGCCGACCTTGTCGATCCTGATCAGCCGCGCGCCGCCTCCCCTGGCCTTGAGCGTGAAGTCCATGTATCCGCCGTCCCGATCCGCATCGACGCCGGCGGCGTAGATGGTGATCTCCTCGAAGGTGTCTGCGACCAACTGGCGCGCGCGCGCTCGTGCTTCGTAGTCCAGCGCCTCGACGCCCTGGGCGAGGGCGCGCCACCGTTCGTCGAGACCCGTGATGTCGCTCCGGGCAACGGACGCCAGCTCGCGCTCGGCGTTGGAGACTTCGGCCTGGACGGCGGCCTTGTCGGCTTCCAACTGCTTGGCCTTCTTCACAAAAATGGCCGGGGCATCCTCGGACTCAAGAATGGCGCTCATCAACCTCTCAAGCTGGCGATCGAGATCCTTCGCCTTGACCTGCGCTGCGTTCAACCGAGCGCGCGGCCCCTCCGTCCGATCGCCTTGGTAGAGCGCTTGAAGGTTGAGCATGTCCGAACAGTAGGCCATCAATGCGCGCTCGAACGGCACGATCGAGCACGAGCCCGGAACCGGGCAGTCCTTGCGCCGGATGTTGCCGATGCAGTTCAGTCGGCGGTGGCTGTCATGGAAGGTGCCATCTGCCTGTCGGCGGCCCATGTTGTTCTGAGCCGCCAGGCCTGCTCCGCAGTAGCCGCAGCGGGCGATGTTCAACCCGGTGAAGAGGTTCGGGATGGTTCCCTTCGTGGGGCGGAGGCCGCGCTTGTCGGCCAGCGACTGCAGGTCGATCCACTCGCTGGGGCTGAGGATGGACGGGTAGTACCCCTCCAGTCGGAACGACTGGTCTCCGACAGCCAGGTCGCGCTCGCCGATCAACGCGCGCTGACGCACGAGGCGGTGAACCTGGAGCACGTCGGGGGCGCCGCCGGTCATCGACGCGTTCTGCGCCTTCAGCTCCCGGGTGATCTTCGTCACGCCGTAGCCGCGCCGGTAGAGGTCGATCGCCATGCGAACGGCGGCCGCCCGATCCTCGACGACTTCCCATTGCGTCCCTGTCCATCGCACCCAGGCAGGGTCCGTCCCGTTGCGGATCATTCCCCGGAACGTGCCCGCGATCCAGCCTTCGCACTGCCGTCGGATCGCGGCCTTGACTCGGTTCGACTTGGTCTCGGACTCCTCGTGGGCGCGGATCATGACCAAGAGCGAGTAGACCAGGTCCATCGGGTTGGCCTTCAGGCGCTCGCGGCTGTAGACCTTGCCGTCGGAAGCCGTCACGACCGAAATGCCGCCGTTGATAATCTGAGCCAGTTGGGCCTGGGCCAGAATCGGCTCGGCCCGGGAAAGGCGATCCAGGCCCTCGACGACCAGGAATGAGCCCGGAGGCACTCGGCCGTTCTCGACGGCGGCCAGGAAGACGCCCAACGCGCCGTGCTTGACGTGGTGCTGGTGGTAGGCAGATAGCCCCTTGTCCTCCATGGACAGGGATTCGTCGAGCTGCAGACCATGCTCCTCGGCCCACCTGACGGCATAGGCACGCTGACGCTCGCTGCTGTTTCCGGCGGCTTGGCGTGGATCGCTGAACCGCATGTAGCTGTAGACGAGACCCTTTTTCATAGACCCTTGTTTGACTGGAAAACCATGCTTCCACAGAGAGAGCGACTCGCCGGACATGCCCTGGTGGAGTGCCTGATTGCCCAGGATGTTAGCGTAGCGTTCGGCGTCCCCGGCGAGAGCTACCTGGCCGTGCTCGACGGCTTCCACGAGTACCGCGACAGGATCCGCTTCATCGCCTGCCGGCAAGAGGGCGGGGCCGCCTTCATGGCCGAGGCGCAGGGCAAGCTGACCGGGCGCCCCGGTGTCTGCTTCGTGACGCGCGGGCCGGGCGCCACCAACGCCAGCATCGGGCTGCACACCGCCTTCCAGGACAGCACGCCGATGGTGTTGTTCATCGGCCAGGTCGCGAGCGACCAGCGCGACCGCGAGGCCTTCCAGGAGCTCGACTACCGCCAGGTCTTCGGCCCCGGCACGTTGGGTTTTGCGAAGTGGGTCGGCGAGGTGCATGACCCGGCGCGCCTGCCGGAGTACATCGCACGCGCCTTCCACACCGCCTTGCAGGGCCGCCCCGGCCCGGTGGTGCTGGTGCTGCCGGAAGACATGCTGACGCAGGCCACCGACGCGCCGGTGCTGCCGCGCGCCGAGCCGGCGCATGCCTGGCCGGCACCCGGCGCGCTGCGCGACCTGCGCGCGATGCTGATGGCCGCCGAGCGGCCGTTCGTGATCGCCGGCGGCAGCGGCTGGGATGCCGCCGCCTGCGCGGCGCTGCAGCGCTTCGCCGAGAACTGGAGCCTGCCGGTCGGCTGCGCGTTCCGCTTCCAGGACCTGTTCGACAACCGGCATGCCAACTACGCGGGCGACGTCGGCATCGGCATCAACCCCGCATTGGCCCAGCGCATCGCGAACGCCGACCTGGTGATCGCGGTCGGCGCGCGCCTGGGCGAGATGACGACCGGCGGCTACACGCTGCTGAAGGCGCCGCGGCCGGCGCAGAAGCTGGTGCACATCCACGCCGGGCCGGAAGAGCTGGGGCGCGTCTACGCGGCCGACCTGCTGCTGCAATCGTCGATGGCCGCCGCCGCCAAGGCGCTCGAGGCGCTGGCCGCGCCGACGAAACCCGCCTGGGGCGAATGGACGGCCGCGGCCCATGCGGATTACGAAGCCAACCATGGGGCGCCTGCCGTCGAGCCGCTCGACATGGCGGTGGTGATCAAGACCATCCAGCGCCTGGCGCCTGCCGACACCGTCTACACGAATGGTGCCGGCAACTACAGCGGCTGGCTGCACCGCTACTGCCGGTACCACGGCCTGCAGCACACCGGCCGCACGCAGCTCGCGCCGACTTCGGGCGCGATGGGCTACGGCGTGCCGGCGGCGGTGGCCGCGGCGCTGCTGTACCCCGAGCGCACGGTGGTCAACATCGCCGGCGACGGCGACTTCCTGATGACCGGGCAGGAACTGGCCACCGCCACCGGCTACGGCGCCAGGCGGCTGATCAGCGTGGTGGTCGACAACGGCACCTACGGGACCATCCGCATGCACCAGGAGCGGGAGTACCCGGGGCGCGTCAGCGGCAGCGACCTGTTCAACCCGGATTTCGCGGCGCTGGCGCAGGCCTATGGCTGGCGGGCAGACCGCGTCTCGGAAACAGCTCAGTTCGAGCCGGCGTTCGCCGCGGCCTTGTCGAGCGAACGGCCGACGCTGCTGCACCTGAAGCTCGATGCCGACGTCAGCACCAGCCGCAGCACGCTGCAAGCCATTCGCGAGGCAGCCCGAAAACGCCTCGGCAGCACCTAGCGTCTTCGTAGGATATGGCTCGCCCTTTGCGTGCGGAATGCCTGGGCGAGAATCCGCTTTCAGGACAATGTCACACCACCCCCCAGCTGCGGACGATATATTGAGCCCGATGCACAAAGTTCTGCCCGTCAACCGCACCCCGGCGCCCACGCCGGCAGAGCGCTGGGTGTGGCGGGCCTGCCTGGCGCTGTCGCTGGTGTGGCTGGCGGCGGCCTGGGCCGGCCAGGCGCGCTGGTGGCCCGGCGTGCTGCTGCTGGCCTTGAGCCTGCTGCCGCCGTTGCTGCGCTCGCAGCGGCGCCAGGTGGCGGTGCCGGGCTACGACACGATGGACGTCAACGGCTGGGGCCTGGTGCACCGCAGCGGCCTGCCGGACGACCCGCAGGAGCCGTCGACGCGGCGCCTGGCCTGGTCCGACATCCAGCAGGTCGACGTGCTGACCACCGAAGACGGCCCGCTGGGCGAGGACCTGTTCTTCGTGCTGATGACCAAGACCGGCAGCGATGCCGACGCGCTGGTGATCTCGAATGCGCAGGCGGTGCCGAACAAGCTGCTCGACGCGATGGCGCAGCACCTGGGGCCGATGGACCAGGCGCAGCTGCTGAACGCGGTGAGCAGCCGGCAGCTGAAGCGCTTCACCTTGTGGCGGCGCGATGCCGCCCTGGCGGCTTAGCGGCCCTTCTTCCAGAGCAGCAGCACCACGCCGACCAGCACGACGCCGGCGGCCGTCCATTCGTAGTGCGTGACCGTCTCGCCGAGGATCGCCACGCCCAGCAGCATCGCGATCACCGGGTTCACGAAGGTGTAGCTCGACGCCAGCCCCGCGCTCGCCTTGGACAGCAGCACCATGTAGGCGTTGAACGCGATCAGCGAGCCGAACACGACGAGGTAGAACCAGGCCGCGACCGCCTTCGGCTCCGGCGGCCACTGCAACTGCTCGCCGGTGACGGCGGCCAGCACCAGCAGCACGACGCCGCCGCAGATCATCTCGCTGGCGAAGCCGGTCGCACCCGGTGCGAGCGGCAGGCTGCGCTGGCTGAGCACGCTGCCCACCGACCAGGTCAGGCACGCGATCGCGATGGCCGCCAGGCCCACCGGCGAGGCCTGGAAGCCGGAGCCCTGCGTCAGCATCAGCACGCCGGCCAGGCCGACCGCGATGCCGGTGAGTTCGAGCCGGCTGGGCACCACGCGCCACAACAGGTTCAAGCCGGCGATCATCAGCGGCACGACCGCGATGAAGGCGACCACGAGGCCGGAGCCGACCGTCTGCTCCGAATAGGCCGTGCCGCCCATCCCGCCGCCCAGCATCAGCGCGCCGACGATCAGCGCATTGCGCCATTGCACGAACGACGGCCACGGCGCGCCGCGCCAGCGCATCCAGGCCATCAACAGCACGCCGGCGAACAGGAAGCGCGAGCCCATCTGCAGGAAGGGCGGGAAGCTGACCAGCGCGAACTTGATCGCAAGATAGGTGGAGCCCCAGACCAGCCAGGTGGCGGCCAGGCACAGCAGGATCAGCGCCTGCGAGCCGTTGCGCGGGGGCGAGGAGGTGAGGGTGGGCGACGATGCGGACATGGTGGTGCGTGCGGAAAGAGGCCGCTATCGTACGAAGGTGCGGCATCGATTGGAAGGCATGAAACAAAGGCGATCGCTATGCTGCATGCCATGTTTGAAGGTCTTTTGGAGGGTTTGCCTTGAACGCTGAAATCGACGCCCACGACACGCGCATCCTGGCCGAGCTGCAGGCCGATGCGCGCCTGACCATGGCCGAACTCGGTCGCCGCGTGCACCTGAGCCAGCCGGCCGTGACCGAGCGCGTGCGCAAGCTCGAGGCGGCCGGCGTGATCACCGGCTACCGCGCCACGGTCAACCTCGGCAAGCTCGGCTACGGCATCCGCGCGATGGTGCGCGTGGGCCGGGCCGAGTACGCGCGGGTCGTCAAGCTGGTGCAGCAGAGCCCCGAGGTGGTCAGCGCCTACAACGTGACCGGCGAGGACAGCTGGCTGCTGGAGATCGCGGTGATCGACGTGGCGCACCTCGACGCGGTGGTCACGAAGTTCTGCCTGCTGACCGAGACCTCGACCGCGATCATCCTGAACACGCCGCGCGAGCACCAGACCATGCTGCCGCCGCGGCGCGAAGACGTGAAACCGCCAATCCGCAAGATTGGCGCCGGCCTGTAGCCCGGATGCCAATCCGGGGTGCGGCGTCCGCTACCGAACCACCTCCAGCAACCGGTCCAGCCCGCCCGCATCGATCGCCACCATCGCCTGCGCCCGCACCGCCGGCTTCGCGTGATACGCCACCGACAAGCCGGCCACGCCCATCATCGGCAGGTCGTTCGCGCCGTCGCCCATCGCGATGGCCTGGCTCGGCGCGATGCCCAGCTGCGCGCAGGTCGCCAGCAGCATGCGCTTCTTCTCGTCGCCGTCGCAGATGTCGCCCCAGGCCTGGTCGACCATGCGGCCCGTCAGCGCGCCATCGGCCACCTCCAGCACGTTCGAGCGCGTGAAGTCGATCTTCAGCCGGTCGCGCACGTGGTCGGTGAAGAAGGTGAAACCGCCCGACACCAGCAGCGTCTTCATCCCCTTCGCCTGGCAGGCCTGCACCAGCGCCGCGGCCCCGGGGTTCAGCTGCAGCCGCTGGTCCAGCACCTGCTGCATTGCCGCCACCGGCACCCCCTTCAGCAGCGCCACGCGCCGGCGCAGGCTGTCCTTGTAGTCGGCGATCTCGCCGCGCATCGCCGCCTCGGTGATCGCCGCCACCTCGGCCTTGCGGCCGGCCGCATCGGCGATCTCGTCGACGCATTCGATGTTGATCAGCGTCGAGTCCATGTCGAACGCGATCAGCCGGAAATCGGCCAACCGCAGCGGCGGGGTGAAGCGCTGGATGACGAGGCCGGGGGCGAATTCGGAGTTCATGGGGTCAGGCGGTCTCTTTGGGTTGGCCGAGCGAGCGCAGCACGTCGCGGATCAGCTGCGCGCGGTCTTTCGGCTCGGGGGTCTGGCGCTCGATGCGCAGCTTGTCGTTGCCGGCGAGCTTGATGTGGCGGTTCTTCTGCACCAGCTCGATGATGCGCATCGCATCCACCGGCGGGTTCGGCCGGAAGCTGATCACCATCAGCGCCGGCGCCGCGTCGATCTTCATCACGCCATAGGGCTTGGCCAGCACGCGCAGCCGGTGCACGTCGAACAGCGTCTGGCCCTGCGGCGGCAGTTTGCCGAAGCGGTCGGTGATCTCTTCGAGCATGGTGTCGATCTGCTCGGCCTTGTCGGCCGTGGCCAGGCGCTTGTACAGGCTCAGGCGCGTGTGCACGTCGCCGCAGTACGCATCGGGCAGCAGGGCCGGCGCATGCAGGTTGATCTCGGTGGTGGCCGACAGCGGCGACAGCAGGTCGGGCTCGCGGCCGGCCTTCAGCGAACGCACCGCCTCGCCCAGCATCTCGTTGTAGAGCTGGAAGCCGACTTCCATCATGTTGCCGCTCTGGTTGTCGCCCAGCACCTCGCCGGCGCCGCGGATCTCCAGGTCGTGCATCGCGAGGTAGAAGCCCGAGCCCAGCTCCTCCATGTTCTGGATCGCCTCCAGCCGCTGCGCCGCCTGCTTGGTCAGGCCCTCGACCTCGGGCACCAGCAGGTAGGCATAGGCCTGGTGGTGAGAGCGTCCGACGCGCCCGCGCAGCTGGTGCAGCTGCGCCAGGCCGAACTTGTCGGCGCGGCTGATCACGATGGTGTTGGCGCTCGGCACGTCGATGCCGGTCTCGATGATGGTCGAGCACAGCAGCACGTTGTGGCGCTGCGCGACGAAATCGCGCATCACGTGCTCCAGCTGGCGCTCGGGCATCTGGCCGTGCGCGACGCCGATGCGCGCCTCGGGCAGCAGCTCCTGGAGCTTCTCGCGCCGGTTCTCGATCGTCTCGACCTCGTTGTGCAGGAAGTAGACCTGCCCGCCGCGCTTGAGCTCGCGCAGCACCGCCTCGCGGATGGTGCCGGTGGATTCGTTGCGCACGAAGGTCTTGATGGCCAGGCGCCGCTGCGGCGCGGTGGCGATCACGCTCAGGTCGCGCAGGCCTTCGAGCGCCATGCCCAGCGTGCGCGGGATCGGCGTCGCGGTCAGCGTCAGCACGTCGACCTCGGCGCGCATCGCCTTGATCGCTTCCTTGTGGCGCACGCCGAAGCGGTGCTCCTCGTCGATCACCAGCAGGCCCAGGCGCTTGAACTTGACCGTCTGGCTGATCAGCTTGTGCGTGCCGATCACGATGTCGACGGTGCCGTCCGCGATGCCTTCGAGCGCCGCCTTCACCTCCTTCGGCGAACGGAAGCGCGACAGCTCGGCCACCTTCACCGGCCACTTGCCGAAGCGGTCGGAGATGTTCTGGAAATGCTGCTCGGCCAGCAGCGTGGTCGGCGCCAGGATGGCCACCTGCTTGCCGCCGGTGACGGCCACGAAGGCGGCGCGCAGCGCGACCTCGGTCTTGCCGAAGCCGACGTCGCCGCAGACCAGCCGGTCCATCGGCTTCGGGCTCACCATGTCCTGGATCACCGCGTGGATGGCAGCCTTCTGGTCCGGCGTCTCCTCGAAGCCGAAGCTCGCGGCAAAGGCCTCGTACTCGTGCGGCGCGAAGCGGAACGCGAAACCCTCGCGCGCGGCGCGCCGGGCATACAGGTTCAGCAGCTCGGCCGCCGTGTCGCGCACCTGCTCGGCGGCCTTGCGCCTGGCCTTGTCCCACTGGCCCGAACCCAGCCGGTGCAGCGGCGCCTCTTCGGCGCTGACGCCGGTGTAGCGGCTGATCAGGTGCAGCTGCGCGACCGGCACGTACAGCGTCGCCTTGTCGGCGTATTCGAGGTGAAGGAACTCGCTGGCACCATCGCCCAGGTCGATGTTCATCAGCCCCACGTAGCGCCCGATGCCGTGGTTCGCATGCACCACCGGATCGCCGACCTTCAGCTCCGACAGGTCCTTGATCAGCGAGTTGACGTCGCTGACCTGCTCCTGCTTGCGCTTGCGCCGGCCGGTGGGCGAGGTCGCGAACAGCTCGGTCTCGGTGATGAACTGGATCGCCTTGCCCAGCTCGGCGTCGTGCCAGAAGAAGCCTTCGGCCAGCGGTGCCACGGCGATCGCGAAGCGCTCGCCGCCCTGGTCGAACTCGGCCAGGCTTGCGACCGACGGCGGCTCGATGCGGTTGTCGCGCAGCAGCTCCAGCAGGCTCTCGCGCCGGCCGTCGCTCTCGGCCACGATCAGCACGCGGTGCGGCGTGCTGCCCACGTGCAGCTGCAGCTTCTTCAGCGGCTCGGGCGCGCCGCGGTCGACGCTCAGGTCGGGCAGCGGGCGCGCCCAGTCGGTCTCTTCCTTGCCGCGCACCGACAGCAGCGCGTGCGCATTGGCGAGCGCGAAGAAGTCCTCGGTGCGCAGGAAGATGTCTTCCGGCGGCAGGATCGGCCGTTCCTTGTCGTGCTGCAGGAAGCGGTGGCGCTCGCGCGTGTCGACCCAGAAGCGCTTCAGCGCATCGTCGACCTCGCCGTGCAGCGCGATCGCCGCGTTCTCGCCCAGGTAGTCGAAGATGGTCGCGACGCTGTCGAAGAACAGCGGCAGGTAGAACTCGATGCCGGCGGTCGCGATGCCGCTGCCGATGTCCTTGTACAGCCGCACCTTGGTCGGGTCGCCTTCCATCTTCTCGCGCCAGCGTGCGCGGAACGCGGTGCGCGCGTCCTCGTCCATCGGGAACTCGCGGCCCGGCAGCAGCCGCACCTCGGGCACCGGGTACAGGCTGCGCTGGGTGTCAGGATCGAAGGTGCGGATGCTGTCGACCTCGTCGCCGAACAGGTCGACGCGGTACGGCACCGCCGAGCCCATCGGGAACAGGTCGATCAGCCCGCCGCGCACCGCGTACTCGCCCGGCGACACCACCTGGCTCACGTGGGTGTAGCCGGCCAGCGTCAGCTGCGCCTTCAGTGCGGCCTCGTTGAGTTTTTCCTTCTGCCGGAAGTTGAAGGTGTAGGCGGCCAGGAAGCTGGGTGGCGCCAGCCGCACCAGGGCGGTGGAGGCGGGCAGCAGCACCACGTCGACCTCGCCGCGCTGGATGCGCCACAGCGTGGCCAGGCGCTCGGAGATCAGGTCCTGGTGCGGCGAGAAGGTGTCGTAGGGCAGCGTCTCCCAGTCGGGGAAGACGGCGATGCGCAGCTCGGGCGCGAAGAACGCGAGCTCGCCTTCCAGGCGCTGCGTGTCGGCCGGCTCGGCGCTGACGATGGCGGTGAGCTGGCGCTGCGCGGCCCGGGCCTGGGCGAAGCGCGCCAGCAACAGGGCGTCGGCCGAGCCGATCGGGCGCGGCAGCGTGAAGCGTTTTCCGGGGGACAGGCTGGGCAGGTGCATGAGGCAAGGCGCTCTACAAAATCAAATCGCCCCGCGAGGGCAAAGCTGCGGGGCGATCGAGCGGGCCGATTATAGAATTCGGCCACTTTTGCGCGCCCGATGACCATCCCTTCGCCCCCCCGCCTGTATGCCCTCGTGCCCTGTGCCGGTGTCGGCGAGCGCGCGGCGGCGAACGGGCCGAAGCAATACGCGCCGCTGGCCGGCGCCAGCGTCGTCGCGCACACGCTGGCCGCGCTGGCACAGGTGACGCGGCTGGCCCAGGTGCTGGTGGTGCTGAGCCCCGGCGACACCGCCTTCGAGACCCATGCCCCGGCCTTTGCCGGCTGGACGGCGCGCATCGGCGGCGACACCCGCGCCCGGACCGTCGCCAACGGCCTGGCCGAGCTGGTGCAGCGCGGCGCGCATGCCGACGATTGGGTGCTGGTGCACGACGCCGCGCGCTGCCTGGTGCGCGCGGCCTGGATCGACAGCCTGATCGACACCTGCCTGCACGACGCCGTCGGCGGCCTGCTGGCGCTGCCGCTGGCCGACACGCTGAAGCACGAGGTGCAGGGCCGCTGCGAGGCCACGCTCGACCGGCGCCACAAGTGGCAGGCGCAGACGCCGCAGATGTTCCGCATCGGCCGGCTGCGCGAGGCGCTGCAGCGCGCCGGCGACCAGGTCACCGACGAAGCCAGCGCGATCGAGGCGTCGGGTCGCTCGCCGCTGCTGGTGCGCGGCGCCTTCGAGAACCTGAAGATCACCTACCCGGACGACTTCGCGTTGGCCGAACGCCTGCTGAGGACCCGCTGATGACCCACCCCCGCAACAAGGCCCCGGCGATGCGCGTCGGCGAGGGCTGGGACACGCACCAGCTGGTGGCCGACCGCAAGCTGGTGCTGGGCGGCGTCGAGATCCCGCACACCCACGGCCTGCTCGGCCATTCGGACGCCGATGCGCTGTGCCATGCGATGACCGATGCGCTGTTCGGCGCCGCCGCGCTGGGCGACATCGGCCGCCACTTCCCCGACACCGACCCGCAGTTCACCGGCGCCGATTCGCTGGCGCTGCTGGCCGAGGCGGCGCGCCGCGTGCGCGGTGCCGGCTGGGAGATCGTCAACGTCGACAGCACCATCGTCGCGCAGCAGCCGAAGATGGCGCCGCACATCCTGACGATGCGCCAGCGTGTCGCCGGCGCGCTGGGGGTCGAGGTCGACCGGGTCAACGTGAAGGCCAAGACGGCCGAGAAGATGGGCCCGGTCGGGCGCCTCGAGGCGATCGAGGCGCGCGCCGTGTGCCTGCTGGTGAAGGCCGCGTGATCAGCTGCGCCGCACGCCGCGGCGCCACAGCAGCCAGCCGAGGCCGCACGCCATCATCAGCAGCGCAGCCGGTTCGGGCACAGGCGTCACCAGGTAGGCGTGGCCGTTGCTCGCGTTGGTGATGAACTGGCCGAGGTCGTTGATGCCGGTCGCGCTGAAGAAGGTCCAGTCGCGCGGGCCGCTCAGGTTGTTGAACGACAGCGAATTGATGTCGAGCAGCCCGTAGCCGTCGGCGCCGCTGATGAACGCATGGCTCACCATGTAGGTCGAGTAGAAGTAGCTGCCCGCCACCTGGCCGAGGTTGTTGATCGCGCTCGCCTGGCTGGTCAGGTAGCGCGAGCCGACCACGTAGAAGTCGGCGATGTCGCCCAGGTTCAGCACGCGACCGATGCCGTTGGTGTCGGTGATGTAGGCCCGGCCGCTCGGGCCGTAGAAGTCGGCCACCGTGCCGACCACCTGGCCGCGGTCGTTGATCGCATTGGCCGACGAATAGGTGTCGAGGCTGTTCTGGTCGTAGCCGGTCACCGCGACCTGCGTGCGCGTCTGGCCGCCGTCGTGCGACACGAAGCCGCGCGTGCGGCTCGGGTCGGTGGGCTGGTCGGGGTAGCGGTACTCCGCGGTACCGACGATGCTGCCGGCCGCGTTGATGCCGTTGGCCCAGGAGTTCGGGCCGCCCAGCGTACCGACGTCGTGCAGCGCGCCGCCGCCGGCGTCGGTCACGAAACCGCGCTGGGTGCTGCCCGGTGCGGTGTACGAACCGACCACCTGGCCGCTCGCGTTGATGCCCTGGGCGCTGGTCGGTCCGGCCAGCGTGCCGAGGCTGCGCGGCGCTGCACCGGTGCCTTCCAGCACGAAGGCTCGGGTGTCGCCGCCGGGCGTCGACGTGGTGGTTGCCGACGTGCCGGTGACCCAGCCGCTGTCGTTGATCGCGCGCGCCCGGTTCCAGCTGCCGCCGAGCGTCGGGATGGCCGTCATGCCGATGCCGTTCGCGCCGGTGACGAAGGCCTGGTAGCTGTCGGTGCGCGATGTGCCGTACGAGCCGTCGTTGTAGCCGTAGCCGACGACCTGGCCGCTGTTGTTGAGGCCGGAAGCGTAGAAGTTGCTCCAGCCGCTGAGCGAGCCGAGGTCGGTCAGCGTGTAGTCGAGCGCATGGGCCGGCGCAGCGACGAAGAGCATGGCGGCGCTGGCAGCCAGTGGGGCGAGGGCGCGCGCGAGCCTGCGCCGCGCCAGCCACGCGAGCCCAGCCGCGAACAGCACGAGCGTGGCCGGTTCCGGCACCGGCGAGATCAGATAGGCATGCCCGTTGGTGCCGTTGACGACGAACTGGCCGAGGTCGTTGATCGCGGTCGCGCTGTAGAACGTGAAATCGCGCGTCAGCGCCTCGACGAACGACAGCTTGTTGACGTCGACCAGGCCGCTGCCATCGGGCCCGGTGACGAAGGCATGGTCGATGGCGAAGGGCGAGTAGAGGAAGCTGCCGACGACCTGGCCGTCCGCATTGATGCCGGCGCTCTTGCTGGTCAGTTGCCACAGGCCGTCGTAGGTCGGCAGGTAGCCGGACTCGCCCGGGTCGAGCAGCCGGCTCTCGCCGCCCGGCCCGTTCAGGAAGGCCTGCGGCTGCTGCTCCCAGACCCAGGCGTTGCCGGTCAGCTGGCCGGCGGCGTTGATGCCGCTGCCGGCGCTCTGGGTCGGGTAGCTGCCGCTCGGATAGCCGGGGACCGACACCTCGCTCATCGCGCCGCCGTTCGGCCCGGTCACGAAGGCGCGGCCAACGCCGTCGACGTTGTCCGCCGAGCCGGTGACCCGCCCGGCGCTGTTGATCGCCGTCGCGCCGCTGCTCCAGCCGCCGAGCGTGCCCAGGTCCTGCATCGCGCCGCCGTTGCTGCCGGTGATGAAGGCATGGCGGCCGCCGCCCGCGAGCTGCGAACTGCCCACCACCCGGCCCGCTGCATTGATCGCGCGGGCCTCGCTGTCGCCGGCGCCCAGCGTGCCCAGGTCGCGCGGCGAGGCGCCGTTCGGGCCGGTGATGAATGCATGGCCATTGCCGCTCGCGATGCCGGAGCTGCCCACCACGAGCCCGGCGTCGTTGATGCCGAAGGCCCGGTTCCACTCGCCGCCGAGCGTCGGGATGGTCTGCATCCCTGTGCCGTTCGCGCCGGTCACCCAGGCCTGGTACTGGTCGCTGTACGAGGTGCCGAGGTAGCCGGTGTACGAGTAGCCCACGACCTGGCCGCTGTTGTTGATGCCGGTCGCGTAGATCTCCCAGCCGGCCGGTGCGCCGAGGTTGCCGAGGTCGAACAAGTGGTAGTCGGCGGCCCAGGCGCCGGCCGGCGCCAGCACCGCGGCGGCCAGTGCGACGAGGCGGGTGCGCAGCCGTCCACGCAGCCGGCGCCAGCCGATCCAGCCCAGGCCGGCCAGCAGCATCGACAGCATTGCCGGCTCCGGCACCGGCGAGATCAGGTAGGCGTGGCCGTTGGTGCCGTTGGCGATGAACTGGCCGAGGTCGTTGATGCCGGTCACGTTGAAGAACCCGAAGTCGGTGCGCGTCGCGTTGGCGAAGGACAGGGTGTTGACGTCGACCAGGCCGCTGCCGTCCGGGCCGGTGATGAACGCGTGGTCCATCAGGTAGGGCGTGTAGTAGAAGCTGCCGCCGACCTGGCCGCTGGCGTTGATCGCGAGCGCCTGGCTGTCGAGTCGCCACGAGTTGATCAGCGGAAACTCGCCGGCCTCGCGGATGTTCAGCGCGTGGCCGATGCCGTTCGCGTCGGCGATGAAGGCGTGGGCGTCGCCGACGAACGAGCCGATGGTGCCGGCCGCCTGGCCGCCGGCGTTGATCGCGGTGACGTGGCCGTTCGTGTCGATGTCGCTGGACGGGTAGCCGGTCACCGAGACGGCCGTCATGCCGGCCGCACCCGGTCCGGTGACGAACGGCGTCTCGCGGCCGTAGCCGGGGCTGCCGACGAGGCGATCGGCGCCGCCGGCGACGCGGCCGCTGTCATTGACCGCGAGCGCGCCGCTTTGCGGGCCGCCGAAGCTGCCGAGATCGGTGACCGCGCCGCCGTTCGGGCCGGTCACGAACGCATGCTGGCGGCCGTCGGCGAGCTGCATGCTGCCGACCACCTGGCCGCTCGCATTGATGCCGGCCGCCGAGCTGACGACGCCGCCGAAGGTGCCGAGGTCGCGCATCGCGCCGCCGCCCGGGGCGGTGACGAAGGCACGCGGCATGAAGTCGGCGTTGCCCGAGGTGCCGACCACCTGCCCGGCGTCGTTGATTCCATAGGCCCGGCTCCAGTTGCTGCCGAGTGTGCCGAGCCCCTGCAGGCCGACGCCGTTCGCACCGGTGATGAAGGCCTGGTAGTCGTTGGTCGCCGACTGGCCGAAGGTGCCCTTCGAGTAGGCATAGCCGACGACCTGGCCGCTCGCATTGATGCCGCTGGCCCAGACGCTCCAGTTCGGGTGGCTGCCCAGCTGCCCCAGGTCGAGCAGGTTGTACTCGGCGGCGCGGGCGGGCGCCCCGGCACCGAGACCTGCCATGAACATCAGCGCCGCCAGGGCGCGAATCATTCCGGATTTCATCGCGATGCCTCCGCCAGTTCGGCGCCGCCACGCCAGCAAGCCCAGTCCACCCGTCATCAGCAGCACGATCGCGGGCTCGGGCACCGGCGAGATCAGGTAGGCATGCCCGTCGCTGCCGTTGGCGATGATCTGTCCCGCATCGTTGATCGCGCGCGCTTCATCGAACAACATCGGCAGCGTGCCGCCGACGAAGTCCTTGTAGTCCAGGTAGTTCCCACCGGCGCCGCCGGGCCCGGTGACGAACAGGCCGCTGGCGAGCGTGCCCAGGCGGTAGCTGCCAACCACCTGGCCTGCTGAATTCAGCGCGGTCGCCCGGCTGTCCAGGAAGAAGAACGGCGGCTCGGTGCCGCCCTGGGGAATTTCAGGCAGTTGCAGCAAACGGCCGCTGCCGTCGGCTTCGGCAATGAATCCGGTCTGGTAGTAGTAGAAGGCCGAGGTCGTGCCCACGGTCTGGCCGCTCGCATTGATGTCGGTGCCCCAGTTCGGAACGTCCCCGTTCGCGGTCGGCACGGTGACGGGGCGCATCGCGCTGCCGTTCGGTCCGGTGACGAAGGCACGCTCCGTTCCGTCCAGTGGATGCGCGGCGATGGCGGTCCCGGTGACCTGCCCGGCGTCGTTGATCGCGGTGGCGCTGCTGGTCGCGGTGGCGCCGGCATACAGGCTGCCGAGGTCGTGCAGGCTGCCGGTCTGCGCATCGCTGATGAAGCCGCGTTGAACCCCCGCCGCCGTGGTGCTGGTGCCGACCACCTGGCCGCTGGCGTTGATGCCGGCGGCAGCGCTGGAGCTGCCGCCCAGCGTGCCGAGATCGTGCGGCGACGCGCCGTTCGGGCCGGCCGCGAAGGCTCGCTCGCTGCCGTTGGCGGTCAGCGAACTGCCGACCACCCACCCCGCGTCGTTGATGCCGTTGGCACGGTTCCACGTGCCGCCGAGCGTCGGGATGGTGCTCAGGCCGATGCCGTTGGCGCCGGTGACCCAGGCCTGGGTCGCCTCGATCGGTTGTCCCTGGGCGTCGGCGGAGAAGAAGGAGGCATAGCCCACCACCTGGCCGCTGCTGTTGAGACCGGTGGCCGTCATCCTGTGCCATTCGCCGGGCGCCCCCAGCATCCCCAGGTCGAACAGCGTGTACGAGGCGGCGCTGGCAACGGACGGCGCGGCGATGAGGCCCGCCGCGGCACACAGCGTTGCGCACAGGCGTGCGAGCATCTGCATCATCGTGACCCCCTGATCGATCTGTGAACTTGTGCCTCGTTTCTACGACATGAACATGTCAAACGGTGTCGTTTCGATGCACGGCCACGTGCTGCACAAGGTCTTGCGCCGCCTGCCCCGAGTCGATCTGACGGATGGACTCAGAAGCTCAGCACGTCGATGGTCGGCGGCACTCGGAAGCGGATCGGCAGCTTGTCGATGCCGACGCCCGGCGTCACGTAGACGCGGGCATTCTTCATCTCGTACAGCCCCTGGCGGAACGCGCCTTCGGTGGCGCGCGCCAGCAGGCGTTTCGTGAACACCGGGATGTCGATCTGGCCGCCGTGCGTGTGGCCGGCCAGCAGCAGCGCGGCCTCGTCGGGCTGCAAGTCGAAGACGGTGTCCGGGTTGTGGGTCAGCATCACGCGGTGTGCGCGGTCGACGGTCCAAGGCTGCGTGCGCGACGCGGCGAGGTCGCGTGCTGCCGAGCCGGCCGCGCGGTCGCCGAGGCCCTGCAGCTCGCACTGGCCGAGCTTGACGCGCCGGCCGTCGATCGATTCGACGTGCGCCGCGGCCAGTGCCTCGCGCAGCGATGCCTGCAGCGGCGGCCCCGGTCGTTCCTCGTCGTGGTTGCCCAGCACCGACAGCGTGCGGTGGCGCAGCCCGGCCAGCGGCGCGAAGTCGGTGCGCAGGTCGCGGCTCGGCTCGAAGGTCCAGTCACCGGCCACCAGCACCGCATCGACCTGCAGGCTGTTCAAGCGGTCGACCAGGCGCTGCAGTTCGGCTTCGCGCACGTACAGGCCGAAGTGGATGTCCGAGATCAGCGCCACGCGCACGCCGCAGGCCGGGCCGAGCGAGGTCTCGCGCACCTGCAGCCAGTGGGGTTCGATGAAGCGGGCCCAGGTGAAGCAGCCGCACAGCGCGATGGCCAGCAGGCCGCCGGCGACCGCACCGATGCGCCCTGCGCGCGCCGCTCGCCAGGTGCGCTGCAGCAGCCAGTACAGCAGCGGCCACAGCAGCCACGAGAACCAGTAGATCGCGAGCTTGGCGACCACGCGCTCGCTGTCTTCCTGCTCGTACCAGGCGGCCTGGAAATCGCGCGCGACCAGCGCGCCGAACAGCACGGCGACGGCGACGCACAACAAGGCCCGCCACCCGCGAACCCAGCCGCGGGTCATCGGCAACACACTGCTCATGGCGCCCGCTTCAGCCTGACGTGGGCGACCAGGCCGCCATCCGAGGCGTTGGCCAGCTCGAAGTTGCCGCCCATGCGCTGCACCGCCTTCTCGACGATGGCCAGGCCCAGGCCGGCGCCGGTGGCGGCGGTGCGTGCGGCGTCGCCGCGGAAGAACGGGGTGGTGAGCTGCTTCAATTTGTCGGGCGAGACGCCGGGTCCGTGGTCGCGAACGCTCAGGATCACCCACGGGCCGGTGCGCGCATAGCTGACCTGCACGCGCGCGATGCCGGAATCGGTGGAGCGACCGTAGCGGCGTGCATTCTCGAACAGGTTCTGGAACACCCGGCCGAGCTCGGTCTCGTCGGCCATCACCTTGGTGTCGATCGCCACGCGCGAGCTGATGCGGATCTGGCTCGGGTCGCGGAAGCCCTGCATCTCGCGCTCGACCAGGCTGCTGACGTGCACCGGCACCATCTTGGTCTCGCCGGGGCGGGCGTAGTCCATGAACTTGTCGATGATGGCGTCGAGCTGGTCGATGTCGAGCGCCATGTTGCGCTTGGCTTCCTCGTCGTGCACGCTCATCTCGGCCTCGAGCCGCAGCCGCGCGAGCGGCGTGCGCAGGTCGTGCGAGATGCCGGCCAGCATCACCGCGCGGTCTTCTTCCACCTTGGCCAGCTCGCGCGCCATGCGGTTGAAGCCCATGTTGACCTGGCGGATCTCGCTGGTCAGCGTGTTCTCGTCGAGCTGGGATTCGTATTCGCCGTCGCGGATGCGGCTGGCCGCGAACGACAGGTCGCGCAGCGGCTGGTTGATCAGCCGCGCGATGGCGGCCGAGCCGACCACGGTGGCCAGCAGCGCGATGCTGACCCACAGCAGCCAGGTGCTGCCGGCCAGCGGGCGCACGCGGGTCGGGTCGGCCTGCAGCCAGTACGGGTCCTTCTCGATCGAGAAGCCGACCCACAGCCCGCCGTTGCCGTTGACGCTGGTCGCGACGATGGTGTCGGGGCCCAGGCGCGAGCGCAGCTCCTGCCCGATGGCGCGCGAGAAGCGGTCGACCTCGAAGGCCTCCCACTTGTCGCCGGGTTCGCGCGGCAGCACGCGCACGGCCTCCTGGTCGGACATGGTCTTGACCAGCGTGACGCGGTTGATGCCGTCGGCATAGCGCAGCGCCGCGCGCGACAGGTTCACCAGGCTCGCGATCTGCTGCGCCGCCTGCACCGCGCGCGGCTCGAACTCGAGCGCGCGAAAGGTCTGCACCCACGCGAAGATCCCGCCGGTCAGCAGGACTGCCAGCAGGAAGAAGGTGCGCCAGAAAAGACTCAGCGCAACGGCATTGCGGGCCATCCCGCTTTAGGCGGCGCCGTCCGGAACGAACACGTAGCCGACGCCCCACACCGTCTGGATGTAGCGGGGCTGCGCCGGATCCGGCTCGATCATCTTGCGCAGCCGCGAGATCTGCACGTCCAGGCTGCGGTCGAAGGGCTCGAACTCGCGGCCGCGCGCCAGCTGGGCCAGCTTGTCGCGCGACAGCGGCTGCCGCGGGTGGCGCACCAGCGCCTTCAGCATCGAGAACTCGCCGGTCGTCAGCGCGATCTGCTCGCCGTCCTTCGACAGCCGGCGCAGCGCCAGGTCGAACTCGAACGGGCCGAAGGTGACCGTCTGCGCATCCTTGGCCGGCGCGCCCGGCGCTTCCATCGCCGGGCGGCGGCGCAGCACCGCATGGATGCGGGCCAGCAGTTCGCGCGGGTTGAAGGGCTTGGGCAGGTAGTCGTCGGCGCCCACCTCGAGCCCGACGATGCGGTCGACGTCTTCCACCTTGGCCGTCAGCATGATGATCGGCGTCACGTCGCTCGCGGCACGCAGCCGGCGGCAGATCGACAGGCCGTCTTCGCCCGGCAGCATCAGGTCGAGCACGATCAGGTCGACCGTCTCGCGCGTCAGCACGCGGTTCAGTGCCTTGGCGTCCTCGGCCAGCAGCACTTCGAAGCCTTCCTGGGTCAGATAACGCCTGAGCAGGTCGCGGATGCGGGCATCGTCGTCGACCACGACAACGCGGTCGGGACGGGCAGTGGCAGTGGGCGTCATGAAGGGCTCCCGGTATTTGTAACAAGCGAGATTGTGCGCAGGTTCCGCCCGGCTTTTCGAGCGTCGGGACCATCTGTTACAAATCTTGCGACACGCATTTCCGGCTTTGGCAAGTGAAGCTTTGTGAAGGTCGGCAAGAGTTGTCGGCGAAGCGTCGGCCTGCGCCGTTGGGGCGCGACGAGGCGATTCGGGAGACCTGCATGACGCTGAACGAGAGCGACGCCCGCCACCTGCTGACGCGCACCGGCTTCGTGCCGTCGCCGCAGCAGCTGGCGCCCTGGGTCGGCCTGACGGCCGAGGCCGCGGTCGACCGCCTGATCGGCGCGGCGCGCAGCGCCCAGCCGCTGCATCCGGCGCCCGCGTTCACGCGCGAGCCGATCCGCACGCCGCCTGGCCGGCTGGCCGACGAAGAGGCGCGCAAGGCGGCCCGCCAGCAGGCGCGGCGCGACACGCTGGAGCTGGCCGCCTGGTGGCTGCAGGAGATGCGCGACACCGCCGCGCCGCTGGCCGAGCGCATGACGCTGTTCTGGCACAACCACTTCGCGACCTCGGAGCAGAAGGTGCACAGTCCGCAGGGCCTGTTCATCCAGCAACAGCTGTTGCGCCGCGAGGCGCTCGGGTCGTTCCGCAGCCTGCTGCACGGCATCGCGCGCGACCCGGCGATGCTGATCTACCTGGATGGCGCGGCCAACCGCGCGCAGGCGCCGAACGAGAACTTCGCGCGCGAGGTGATGGAGCTCTTCACGCTCGGCGAAGGGCAGTACGGCGAGCAGGACATCAAGGAAGCGGCGCGCGCCTTCTCGGGCTGGACCGTCGACCGCGAGTCGTGGAGCGCGCAGCTGCGCCCGCGCCTGCACGATGCCGGCAGCAAGACCCTGTTCGGCCGCAGCGCCGCCTACGACGCCGACGGCGCGCTCGACCAGATGCTGGCGCAGCCGGCCGCGGCGCGCTTCATCGCCGGCAAGCTGTGGCGCGAGTTCGTCTCGCCGGTGCCGGACGGGCCGGCGCTCGAGCGCGTCGCCAAGCGCCTGCGCGACACCGGCTGGCGCATCGATGCCGCGCTGCGCGAGCTGCTGCTGAGCGACGCGTTCTGGGCCCCGGCGCAGCGCGCGGCGCTGATCAAGTCGCCGGTCGAGCTGACGGTGGGCACGCTGCGTCAGTTCGACATCCAGCTCGACAACCTGGTGCCGGTCGCGATGGCGAGCGCCCGGCTCGGGCAGGGCCTGTTCATGCCGCCGAATGTGAAGGGCTGGCCGGGCTACACCGACTGGATCACCAGCACCACGCTGCTGGAGCGCAAGCGCTTCACCGAGCGGCTGTTCCGCGGCGTCGAGATGGCCGGCATGGCGCGCGGCATCCGCTTCGACGCCGACGCGTGGCTGGGCGCGCTCGGCGCGCATGCCGACCGCGAGCCCGACGCGGGGGCACGCGCGCGCATCGAGGCCGCGATGCTGGCCACGCCGCCGGTCAACCCGCTGCCGGCCGGCACGGTCGGGTTGTCGATGCTGCGGGCGCTGAGCCTGGATCCGGCTTTCCAGCTGAAATGAATCGGAAGGACATGCGATGAACACACGCCGGGATTTCCTGCGACTGACGGGCGGTGCGGTGGCCTTCGGCGGCCTCGCGCTGCCGGGTCTCCCGCCCGCGGCCTGGGCCCAGGGAGCGAAGCTGCAGCCGGCCGCCTCGGCCGGCGACCGCATCCTCGTGCTGGTCGAGCTGAAGGGCGGCAACGACGGGCTCAACACCGTCGTGCCGTACGCCGACCCGGCCTACGCGGCGCTGCGGCCGACGCTGGCGCTGCCGCCCGCCGACCTGCTGCGGCTGGATGCGAGCCTCGGGCTGCATCCGTCGCTCGCGCCCTTGCTGCCGCTGTGGGAGAAGCACGAGCTCGCGCTGCTGCTCGGCCTGGGCTATCCGCAGCCGAACCTGTCGCACTTCCGCTCGATCGAGATCTGGGACACCGCATCGGCCTCGAACGAGTACCTCGACGAAGGCTGGGTCGCGCGCGCGTTCGAGGCCGGCCTGCGCGAGCGCGGGCGCTTCACCGCCGAGGGCGTGGCGGTCGGCACCGCCGGGCTGGGCGCGCTGAGCGGCGCGCGCGCCGTGTCGCTGACCAACGCCGAGGCCTTCGTGAACCAGTCGCGGCTCGCGCGGCCTGCGGCGCTGCAGGGCAATGCCGCGCTGGACCACGTGCTGAGGGTCGAGGCCGGCGTGCTGCAGGCCGCCGAGGGCTTGCGCAACCCGGCCGCCGCGGCCTTGCAGGCCGAGTTCCCGCCACACGCGTTCGGCCAGGCGGTGCGCGCCTGCTGCGAGATCGTCGCCGGCCAGAAGGGCCGTGGCGGCGTGCCGGTGTTCCACCTGACGCACGGCAGCTTCGACACCCACCGCGGCCAGCTGCCCACCCATGCGGCCCTGTTGAAGCAGCTGGCCGAAGGGCTGGCGGCGCTGCGCGGCGGGCTGGTGGAGGCGGGCGCCTGGGACCGCACGCTGGTGCTGACCTATTCCGAATTCGGCCGCCGCGCTCGCCAGAACCAGAGCGGCGGCACCGACCACGGCACCGCCGCGCCGCACTTCGCGCTGGGCGGTGCGGTGAAGGGCGGCGTGGTTGGCCGCCTGCCCGATCTGCAACGTCTTGATGCAAGCCAGAACCTGGTCCACACGGCGGATTTCCGGCAGGTCTATGCGACCATCGCGCAGCGCTGGTGGGGGGTGGACCCCGACGCCGTGCTGAAGGGCCGCTTCGAGGCGCTGCCCTTCATCGCGGCCTGATCCACGCCGCACCGGTGCGCCACTCACAAGGAGGATCCATGACGATTCAATCGAAGCTCTCGCTCATTGCCGCTGCTGCCGTCACCGCGGTGCTGGCCGCCCAACCCGTGCTCGCCAACGAGCCGCCGCTGCAGAACGTGGTCAGCCTGTCGGCCAGCGCCACCGTCGAGGTCAACAAGGACCTGCTCAGCGTCACGCTCAGCACCACCCGCGAAGGCACCGACGCGGGCGTGGTGCAGGCCGGCCTGAAGCAGGCGCTCGACGCCGCGCTGGCCGAGGCCAAGCGCGTCGCCAAGCCGGGCGACATCGAGGTGCACACCGGCAATTTCTCGCTCTTCCCGCGCTACAGCCAGAAGGGCGGCATCAACGGCTGGCAGGGCACGGCCGAGCTGGTGGTCGAGGGCAAGGACATCCCCGGCATCGCCGCGCTGACCGCGAAGATCGGCACGCTGACCATCGCGCGCGTCGGCAGCAACCTGTCGCGCGAGCAGCGCGAGAAGGTGGAGGCCGATGTCGCGGCGCAGGCGATCGCGCGCTACCGCGCCAAGGCGGCCGAGTATGCGAAGCAGTTCGGCTTCAGCGGCTACACGCTGCGCGAGGTCAACGTCGGCGCCAACGACCCGGTGATGTACGCGGCCGCGCCGATGGCGCGCATGAAGACCATGGGCGCCGCCGACGAGGCGCTGCCGGTCGAGCTGGGCAAGGGCAGCGTGACCGTCAGCGTCAACGGCTCGGTGCAGATGACGAAGTAGGGCCGGGCACTACTGCGCCGTCCAGCCGCCGTCGACGCTCCACGCGACCCCGCGCACGTTGTCGGCGGCCGGCGAGCACAGGAACACCGCCAGCTCGCCCAGCTGCTGCGGCGTGACGAACTGCAGCGACGGCTGCTTCTCGGCCAGCAGCTCGCGCGAGGCCTGCTCCACCGGGATGCCCTCGCGCGCGGCGCGGTCGTCGATCTGCTTCTGCACCAGCGGCGTCAGCACCCAGCCCGGGCAGATCGCGTTCGACGTGATGCCGGTCTGCGCGGTCTCGAGCGCCAGCGACTTGGTGAAGCCGACGATGCCGTGCTTGGCGGCCACGTAGGCCGATTTCTGCGCCGAGGCCACCAGCCCGTGGGCCGACGCGATGTTGATGATGCGGCCCCAGTTGCGGGCCTTCATGCCCGGCAGCGCGAGGCGCGAGGTGTGGAAGGCCGAGCTCAGGTTGATCGCGATGATGGCGTCCCACTTCGCGACCGGGAAATCCTCGACCGCGGCGACGTGCTGGATGCCGGCGTTGTTGACCAGGATGTCGACGCCGCCGAACTCGGCCTGCGCGTAGGCCATCATCGCCTCGATGTCGGCCGGCTTGCTCATGTCGGCGCCGTGGTAGCCGGCCTTGACGCCCAGCGCCGCCACCTCGGCGCGTGCCGGCTCGAATTCGCCGAAGCCGTTGAGCACCACATTGGCGCCCTGGCGCGCCAGGCACAGCGCGATGCCGTGGCCGATGCCGCTGGTGGAGCCGGTGACGAGGGCGGTTTTTCCTTTGAGCACGATGGGAACCTCCAGGTTGATACAGTCCATTATCGAAGAGGATGGATCCCATGCACGATGACGCGCTCTCTCCACGCCTGAACCACGTGCAGTGCCTGGACACCCGCGGCCTGCACCGCATGGCGTGGTGGGAATGGGGCGACCCGGCCAACCCGCGCGTGCTGGTCTGCGCGCACGGCCTGTCGCGCCAGGGGCGCGATTTCGACACCTTCGCGCGCGCGATGCAGCACGAGTACCGCGTCGTCTGCCCCGACGTGGTGGGGCGCGGCCAGTCCGACCGGCTGTCCGACCCGATGGGCTACCAGATCCCGGCCTACGTGGCCGACATGGTGACGCTGCTGGCGCGGCTGGATGCCGGCACGCTGCACTGGGTGGGCACCTCGATGGGCGGGCTGATCGGCCTGGGCCTTGCGGCGCTGAAGGACTCGCCGGTGCGCAAGCTGGTGCTGAACGACGTCGGGCCGAGCATCGAGCCGTCGGCGCTGGCGCGCATCGGCAGCTACCTCGGGCTGCCGGCGCGCTGGAACAGCCTGGACGAAGCGGCCGACGCGCTGTGGAGCATCTCGCAGGGTTTCGGCGCGCACACCCGCGAGCAGTGGCTCGCGCTGACACGGCCGATGCTGAAGCCCGACGGCGACGGCTGGGTGCCGCACTACGACCCGCAGATCGCGCTGCCGTTCCGCGCCATCACGCCCGAGGCGGCGCGCGCCGGCGAGGCCATGCTGTGGAGCCTGTACGACGGGCTGCGCTGCCCGACGCTGCTGCTGCGCGGGGCCGATTCCGACCTGCTGACCCGCGCCACCGCGCAAGCGATGACGCAGCGCGGCCCGCGCGCGCTGCTGCGCGAGTTCGCGGGCGTCGGCCACGCGCCGATGCTGACCTCGCCCGAGCAGATCGCCGCGGTGCGGGAGTTCCTGCTGGCGGCATGAAGACGAGCCTGCTCGACACCCACCAGGATGCGGCGCCGATCGTCCAGCTGGCCGACGACGCGGCGCGCGATGGCCTGCACGGCTCCACGCGCGACGCGGAGATGGCCCAGCTCGCGCGGGCGCGGGCCTTCGCCGAGCCGCTGCTGGACGGCCAGGTGCTCGACACCGGCGAGGACGCGCTGGTGCATGCCGACGGCGTCGCGGCCATCCTGCAGGGCATCGGCGCCGCGCCGTCGATGCKCGCCGCCGCCTACCTGGTCTACGCCAGCGACTACCTGAGCAAGCCCGAAGACGTCGTCAGCAAGGCCTTCGGCGCCTCGTATGCAAGCCTCGTGCTGCACACCCGCAAGCTGGTGCAGATCCAGCGCGCCGCGCGCGAGGCCCGCGTGCACGAGGAACGCCGCGCCGAGCAGACCGAGCGGGTGCGCAAGATGCTGCTGGCGTTCTCGCGCGACCTGCGCGTGGTGCTGCTGCGGCTGGCCTCGCGGCTGCAGACGCTACGCCACTACGCGAGCAGCAAGCAGCCGTGCCCGGCGGTGCTGGCGCGCGAATCGATGCAGGTGTTCGCGCCGCTGGCCAACCGGCTGGGCATCTGGCAGATCAAGTGGGAGATGGAAGACCTGTCGTTCCGCTTCACCGAGCCCGAGAACTACAAGACCGTCGCGCGGCTGCTGGACGAGAAGCGCGTCGAGCGCGAGCAGGGCGTCGAGGCCTTCCGCTGCCGGCTGGCCGACGACCTGGCCGCGGCCGGCCTGCGCGCCGAGGTGCAGGGCCGGCCCAAGCACCTGTACAGCATCTGGAAGAAGATGCGCGGCAAGGGGCTCGACATCGACCGCGTGTTCGACGTGCGCGCGCTGCGCGTGGTCGTGGCCGACGTGCCCGATTGCTATGCGGTGCTGAGCCGCGTGCACGAGCGCTGGCGGCCGGTGCCGGGCGAGTTCGACGACTACATCGCGCGGCCCAAGGTCAACGGCTACCAGTCGCTGCACACCGTGGTGCTGGACGAGCAGGGCCGGGCGGTCGAGGTGCAGATCCGCACGCGCGCGATGCACGAGCATGCCGAGCACGGCGTGGCCGCGCACTGGGCCTACAAGGAGGCCGGCACCAGGGGCTATGCCGGCGTCAGCGCGAGCGGCGATTTCGATGCCCAGGTGGCCGAGGCGCGCAAGGCGGTGCTGCGCCAGCTGCTGGCCTGGGAGCGCGAGTTCGTCGAAGGCGATGGCGACAGCCCGCGGGCCGAGCCGGGCGCGGTGTTCGACGACCGCATCTACGTGTTCACGCCCGATGCCGCGGTGATCGAGCTGCCGACCGGCGCAACGCCGATCGATTTCGCGTACGCGGTGCACACCGACCTCGGCCACCGCTGCCGCGGTGCCAAGGTCGACGGCGCGATGGTGCCGCTGAACACCGCGCTGCAAAGCGGGCAGACGGTGGAGGTGACGACGATCAAGGAGGGTGGCCCGTCGCTCGACTGGCTGAACGGCGAGCTCGGCTACCTGCAGAGCCCGCGCTCGAAGGCCAAGGTGCGCGCCTGGTTCAATGCACTGGCGCTGCGCGACACCATCGCGCGCGGCCGCGAATCGGTCGAGAAGCTGCTGCAGCGCGAGGGCCGGACCTCGATGAAGCTGGACGACCTGGCGGCGCAGCTGGGCTTCCGCCATGCCGAGGCGCTGTTCGAGGTGGTCGGCAAGGACGAGTTCTCGCTGCGCAACATCGAGGCCTTGCTGCGCCCGCCCGAGCCGCCGGCGCATGCCGACGAGATCATCACGCAGCGCCTGACGCGGCCCGAGGGCGAGGCGCCCAAGGGCGGCGTGCTGGTGGTGGGCGTCGAGTCGCTGCTGACCAGCCTGTCGCGCTGCTGCCGGCCGGCGCCGCCCGACGCGATCGGCGGCTACGTGACGCGCGGGCGCGGTGTCGCGATCCACCGCGCCGATTGCAGCAACTTCCGCCAGATGGCGGCGCGCATCCCGGAGCGGGTGATCCAGGTGACCTGGGGCGAGCGCGGCGGCAGTGGCCGCGACAAGCCGTCGCTGTACCCGGTCGACGTGATGGTCGAGGCCTCGGACCGGCAGGGCCTGCTGCGCGACATCTCCGAGGTGTTCGCGAAGGAGAAGATGAACGTGACCGGCGTCAACACGCAGTCGGTGAAGGACGTGCGCGGTGGCACCGCGTGGATGACCTTCACCGTCGAGGTGGCCGATTCGGCGCGGCTGGCCCAGGTGCTGGCCGCGGTGGCGCGCATCGGCGGCGTGCGCAGTGCACGCCGCAAGTGACGGTGCGCCACGAAAAATTCGCCTGGCCCGGCAAAAACCGAAAAAAGTACTGCTATAGTCATGGGCTCGGGCGATTAGCTCAGTGGTAGAGCGCCTCTTTGACGTGGAGGATGTCGGGAGTTCGACCCTCTCATCGCCCACCAAGTACACGTCGACAAAAGAAGGCCTGTCCCCCCAAGGGACAGGCCTTTTTTCATTGCCCGGAGGTTCGTGATGGAGATGACGCCGCGCCGCAAGGCCCAGATCGAGGCGCATGTCGACGAGACGCGCGCGCTGATGGCCGACCTGGCCTTCGAGCTCAACGACCTGGTGCGCTTCGCGCTGTCGGCCGCGAAGCCGAAGGCACACAAGCTCTACCACCCGATGGACCCGGTGAACGACGGCATCCGCAACTGGCGCGAGCTGAACCGCAAGCTCGCGAAGCTGGCCGCGAGCGTCGACGCGACGACCGCCCGGCTGGGCGTGCCGCCGTTCGATGCGGAAGGGCCGGCGGACGGCTAATATGCCCGGCGCATGGCCCGCACCGACCCATCTCCCACCCTGATGTCATGGGCCGTGGCCGTCGGGGCCGGCGCGCTTGCGATGGCGGCACGTGCGGCGCTGCAGCCGATCCTCGAAAGCGCCTGGCCGTTCGCGTTCGGCTTCCCGGCGCTGGTGCTGATCTCGCTGCGCTACGGCGCCGGCCACGGCCTGCTGACGGCGGGGGTCTGCGGGCTGTGGACGGTCATTCCCGGCTTCGCGCCGCACCTGCCGCGCGGCGAATTCCCGATGAACCTGCTGGCGGCCGGCTCGTCGGCGCTGGTGACGGTGCTGATCTGCGCGCAGTTCCGCAGGCCGCAGGCGCCCGATCCGCTGGCCGGCATCGACCCGCAGGCGCTCGAGACCCCGCTCACGCGCTTCCTGCGCGCGGTGATGTGGGGCGCGGCAGTGCTGCCATTGGCGGGCTTCATCGCCGCCAGCTGGTGGGCTTACCAGGAAGCCTACGCCGACGCACGCGCGACGCTGCGGCGCGCCAACGACGTCGCGGCCGGCCATGCGCAGCGGGTGTTCGAGGCCTCGCAGCAACTGGCCCTGAAGACCCTCGAGATCGTCGGCAACTCCGACGAGCAGGTGCGCGCCAACGAGGCCGCGCTGAAGCAGCGGCTGACGGACATGGGCATCGGCATTCCCGGCGTGGTCTCGATCTCGGTGTGGGATGCCGACGGACGGCATCTCGCGAGCAGTGCGTTCCCGGTCGGATCGGGCGAGGTGTCGATCGCCGACCGCGCCTACTTCGCGGAGATGAAGGCGACGCAGGCCAGGCTGGTGATCGGCGAGGTCGTGGCGGGCCGCGCCACCGGCCGGCCTGCGCTGAGCGTGGCGGTGCGCCGCACGCTGCCCGACGGCCGCTTCGGCGGGCTGGCGGTGATCGCGATCACGCCGGCCTTCTTCGAGGAGTTCTACCGCTCGATCGCACTGGAGGAGACCGATCTCAGCACCTTCACGCTGTTCAAGAGCGACGGCACGCTGCTGACGCGCTGGCCGGCGCCGCCGGTCGGAGTGAATCGCCTGCCCGAGGCCAGCCCGGTGATGGCCGAGGTGCGCAAGGGGGCCGCGTCGGGGGTGCTGAGCCTGCGTTCCAGCTTCGACAGCCTGCCGCGGCTCGTCAGCTACCACCGCGTGCGCTCCGACCTGCCGGTCTACGTCAGCAGCTCGCTGCGCGACGACGCCATCCTGGCGGAGTGGAACCGCCTGGTCGCGCTGCTGGCGGCGATCGTGTTCCCGGTGACGGTCGGGCTGGTGTACGTGGCGTGGCTGGCGCTGCGCAAGACCCAGCTCGAACAGCGCATGGCGATCGACTTCAACGCCGAGGCGCGCAAGCGTGCGCAGGCCGAGAAGGCGCTGATCCAGTCGCAGAAGCTCGAGGCGCTGGCGCAGCTGACGGGCGGCGTCGCGCACGACTTCAACAACCTGCTGGCCATCGTCAACAGCAACCTGCACGTGCTGAAGAAGCTGCGGCCCGAGCTGGCCGAGATGAAGCAGCTGGGCGCGATCTCGCGCGCGGTCGGCTCCGGTGCGCGGCTGACGCGCCAGTTGCTCTCGTTCTCGCGGCGCCAGGCGCTGAAGCCGGAACGGGTTGACCTGCGGACCTGGCTGCCGGCGGTGTCCGAGCTGCTGAAGGCGACGCTGGGCGGCAACGTCGCGTTGTCGCTGGAGGTGGCCGAGGACGTGCGACCGGTGCGGGTCGACGTCGGCGAACTGGAGCTGGCGCTGATCAACCTGGCCTCCAACGCGCGCGATGCGATGCCGGGCGGCGGCGACTTCACGATCGAGGTTTGCAATGCGCCCGGCGACCTGCCCCGGGTGCTGGTGCGCGCCACCGACAACGGCACCGGCATCGCACCTGAACTCGCGGCCAAGGTGTTCGAGCCGTTCTTCACCACCAAGCCGGCCACCAAGGGCAGCGGCCTCGGGCTGAGCCAGGTGCAGGGCTTCTGCGTGCAGGCGGGCGGGTCGGCCGAGGTCGAATCGCATCCGGGGCGCGGCACGTCCATCCTGCTGTGGCTGCCGGCCGATGGCACGGCCGAGCCCGAACTGCCGACGCCGGCGGCGCCACCGCAAGCCAGCGTCAGCGGCTGCGTGCTGCTGGTCGACGACAACGACGAGGTGCTCGACGCGACGGCCGACATGCTGCGGGCCTCGGGCCTGGACGTGCGCCATGCGCGCTCGGCCGCGGCGGCGCTGGAGGAACTGGCCCGTTTCCACGACGGGATCGATCTCGTGTTCTCCGACGTGTCGATGCCGGGCGACATGGACGGCATCCAGCTGGCGCACGAGGTCCGCCGGCGCTGGCCGACGCTGCCCGTGGTGCTGTTGACCGGCTATGCGTCGCGCATCCACGACGCGACCGCAGCCGGGTTCCGGGTGCTCAGCAAGCCGGTCGGGTCGGAGGCGCTGCTCGACGAATTCGCGCGGGCGCGGCTGCTGCGCTGAAGGGTTCAGCCGCGCTCGATGTCGTCGCTGTCGGGCTCGTCGCCGTCGGCCAGGCCGGCGACGTCGGTGTCCTCGTCGTCCGACGCCAGGCGCCGCCCGGCCGCATTGGTGGCGTACATCGGGTCCGACACCAGGTGGTCGGGCAGGATGTCGGCCGCATCGTCGGCATCGTCGCCGGTGGCCGAGCCGCGCTCGCCGGTGCCGCGCGCGTCGCTGTCGCTGCTGCCGCGCACCGGAAGCGAGCCGAGTTCGCCGGGGTTGTCGGCGTCGGTGGGCATCGCCCGCTCGCCCTGCACGTCGCTGCCGCTGTCCGAGCTGTCGCTCGGGCCGAGCGCATCGACGTCGCGGCCCTTGGCGCGGGGGGCGGCGCGTTCGCCGCCGAGGATGCTGCTGGTCGCCATGGTGGTGTCCTTTCGCGCTTGTTTCGCGGTTGGCATGGCAGCAGACTAGGCCGCGCCGCGGCGCGCGTCTGTAGGGCAGGGCGCGGCCTGCCGTAGGAAATCGGCGTGCCTGCATGCCCGGCGGGAAAACCCTTCGCGGCGGTGTGACAGCGCGCTCCTAGAATCGTTGTGCAACTGCACATCGACTGCACGACGGTCAGACACCAAGGAGTTCGCCGAATGGCCCCGACCCGCCGCGCTTCCGCCAAGCTGGAAGCCGCTTCCCCCGACGCCGCCAAGGAGGCAGGCTCGATGCGGGTGCTGAAGAAATATCCGAACCGCCGCCTCTACGACACCCAGACCAGCAGCTACATCACGCTGGCGGATGTGAAGGCGATGGTGTTGTCGGGCCAGGAGTTCGTCGTGCGCGACGCGAAGACGTCGGATGACCTGACGCGCAGCATCCTGCTGCAGATCATCCTGGAGGAAGAGACCGGCGGCGTGCCGATGTTCTCGTCGCAGATGCTGGCGCAGATCATCCGCTTCTACGGCCATGCGATGCAGGGGATGATGGGGTCGTACCTCGAGAAGAACCTGCAGACCTTCACCGACATGCAAAGCCGCTTCGCCGAGCAGTCGAAGGGGCTGAGCCCCGAGATGTGGACGCAGTTCCTGAACGGGCAGACACCGGCGGTGCAGGGCCTGATGGGCAACTACCTCGAGCAGTCGCGCAGCATGTTCGAGCAGATGGCCAAGCAGGCCGAGGCCTTGTTTCCCGGAATGCCGGGATTTGTCCCGCCGAAACGCTGACGGGGCAAATGGGCAGCCCGGATGCCAATCCGGGGCCGCATGAGAAAATCGCGGCATGACTCAAGATTTGCTGGCGCCCGCTGCCGCCAACGCCACCCCCAAGATCGGCTTCGTCTCGCTCGGCTGCCCGAAGGCGCTGACGGACTCGGAACTGATCCTCACGCAACTGCGCGCCGAGGGCTACGACACCTCCAAGACCTTCGCCGGGGCCGACCTGGTGATCGTCAACACCTGCGGCTTCATCGACGACGCGGTCAAGGAAAGCCTGGACACCATCGGCGAGGCGCTGGCCGAGAACGGCAAGGTCATCGTGACCGGCTGCCTGGGCGCCAAGGCCGGCGAGGGCGGCGGCAACCTGGTGCGCCAGATGCACCCGAGCGTGCTGGCCGTCACCGGCCCGCATGCCACCCACGAGGTGATGGACGCCGTCCACACCCACGTGCCCAAGCCGCACGACCCCTTCGTCGACCTGGTGCCGGCCCAGGGCATCAAGCTGACGCCGCGCCACTACGCCTACCTGAAGATCAGCGAAGGCTGCAACCACCGCTGCAGCTTCTGCATCATCCCCAGCATGCGCGGCGACCTGGTTTCGCGCCCGATCGGCGACGTGCTGGGCGAAGCCCAGCGGCTGTTCGAATCCGGCGTCAAGGAGCTGCTGGTGATCAGCCAGGACACCAGTGCCTATGGCGTCGACGTCAAGTACCGCACCGGCTTCTGGGACGGCAAGCCGGTGCGCACCCGCATGCTCGACCTGTGCGAGAAGCTCGGCGAGCTGGCCGAGCGCCACGGCGCCTGGGTGCGCCTGCACTACGTCTACCCGTATCCGCACGTCGACGAGGTGCTGCCGCTGATGGCCCAGGGCCGCGTGCTGCCTTACCTGGACGTGCCGTTCCAGCATTCGCACCCCGACGTGCTCAAGCGCATGAAGCGCCCGGCCAACGGCGAGAAGAACCTCGACCGCCTGCAGCGCTGGCGCGAGATCTGCCCCGAGCTGGTGGTGCGCAGCACCTTCATCGCCGGCTTCCCGGGCGAGACCGAGGCCGAGTTCGAGCACCTGCTCGCCTTCATGCGCGAGGCGCGCATCGACCGCGCCGGTTGCTTCGCCTATTCGCCGGTGGCCGGTGCCACCGCCAACGATCTGCCCGACGCGGTGCCGGCCGAGCTGCGCGAAGAGCGCCGCGCGCGCTTCATGGCGGTCGCCGAGGAGGTGTCGGCCGCCAAGCTGCGCGAGCGCATCGGCGCGACGATGCAGGTGCTGGTCGATTCGGCGCCGGCGCTCGGCCGCAAGGGTGGCGTCGGCCGCAGCTATGCCGATGCGCCGGAGATCGACGGCCACGTCAAGCTGCTGCCGCCCGAGAAGGCGTCGAAGACGCTGAAGGTGGGCGAGTTCACGAAGGCGCGCATCGTCGGCGCACAAGGCCACGACCTGGTCGCGCAACCCATCTGAAATGGCCACGCAAGGCAAGCAGGATCAGCGCACCGGGCTGATCCACCATCCCTACGAGCCGCCGGCCGGCTTCGGCGCGGTGGCGCCGGGCGTGTACAAGGCCTCCACCGTCATCTTCGCCGACACCGCGGCGCTGCATGCCCGCACCTGGAAGGAGAAGACCGGCTACACCTACGGGCTGCACGGCACGCCGACCACCTTCACGCTCGAGGAGCGCATCGCGGCGCTCGAGGGCGGCGTGCAGGCGCTGCTGGTGCCCAGCGGGCTGGCCGCGATCACGCTGGTCGACATGGCGCTGCTCGAGAGCGGCGACGAGGTGCTGATCCCGGACAACGCCTACGGGCCGGGCAAGGAGCTGGCGCGCCATGAGCTGGCGCGTTTCGGCATCGCGCACCGCTTCTACGATGCGATGGACCCGGCCTCGCTGCAGGCGGCGATCACGCCGGCGACGAAGCTGCTGTGGCTGGAGGCCGCCGGCTCGGTGACGATGGAATTCCCCGACCTGCCGGCGCTGCTGCGCATCGGCCGCGCGGCCGGCCTGGTCTGCGCGCTCGACAACACCTGGGGCGCCGGGCTCGCGTTCCAGCCCTTCGAGCTGGGCGTCGACATCTCGGTCCAGGCGCTGACCAAGTACCCGTCCGGCGGCGGCGACGTGCTGATGGGCTCGGTGACGACGCGCGACGAGGCGCTGCACCTGAAGCTCAAGTTCTGCCACATGCGCATGGGCTGGGGCGTCGGCGCGAACGACGTCGAGTTCGTGCTGCGCTCGCTGCCGTCGCTGGCGCTGCGCTACGACGCCCAGGACCGCGCCGGCCGCGTGCTGGCCGGATGGTGGGCGGCGCGGCCCGAGGTGGCGCAGGTGCTGCACCCGGCGCTGCCGGCGTCGCCCGGCCATGCGGCCTGGAAGGCGCTGTGCACGCGCGCGGCGGGGCTGTTCTCGGTGGTGTTCGACGAGCGCTACAGCGTGGCCCAGGTCGAGGCCTTCGTCGACGCGCTGAGGCTGCACAAGATCGGCTACTCGTGGGCTGGCCCGGTCAGCCTGGTGGTGCCGTACCAGCTGTCGGCGATCCGCCGGCAGCCGGCCTGGCACGGTTCGCTGGTGCGCTTCTCGGTGGGGCTGGAGGCGGTCGAAGACCTGGTCGCCGATTGCGAACAGGCGCTGCAGGCGCTGGGCTGAAGCCGGCCCCTAGTCCTTGTTGGAAGAGACCTTGTGCCGCATCAGGCGGCCCTTCTCGCGTTCCCAGTCCTTCTTCTTCTCGGTGTTGCGCTTGTCGTGCTCGGCCTTGCCCTTGGCCAGCGCGATCTCGGCCTTCACCAGCCCGCCCTTGTAGTGCAGGTTCAGCGGCACCAGCGTGAAGCCGCGCTGCTCGACCTTGCCGACCAGCCGCTTGATCTCTTCCTTGCGCATCAAGAGCTTCTTCGTGCGGTCGGCCTCGGGGTTGACGTGGGTCGACGCGCTGCGCAGCGCATTGATGCGGCAGCCGATCAGGTACAGCTCGCCGTCGCGGATCAGCACGTAGCCGTCGGTCAGCTGCACCTGGCCGGCGCGGATCGCCTTGATCTCCCACCCGTGCAGCACCATGCCGGCCTCGTAGCGTTCCTCGAGGTGGTAGTCGTGATGGGCGCGGCGGTTTTCGGCAATCGACATGGGATCCAGATGAGGCGCGTGGCGCTCAATACAATCCGGCGATTGTATGAAGCATGTCAAGAAGTCCGTCCTCCTTTGGTATTCGGCGCACGAGATGTACGCGCTCGTCACCGACATCCCGAGCTATCCGCAGTTCCTGCCGTGGTGCGAACGCGCCGAGGTGCTGGCCGGCGACGACGCCGGCGTGACCGCGCGCCTGCACCTGTCGTTCGCCGGTGTCGGGCAGGCCTTCACGACGCGCAATGCCCAGGTGCCCGACGAGAGCGTGCACATGACGCTGGTCGACGGGCCATTCTCGGCGCTGGATGGCACCTGGCGCTTCGTGCCGCTCGGTTCCCCCGGCAAGGAGCACGCCGAGGCCTGCAAGATCGAGTTCGAGCTGCGCTACGAGTTCGCCAACGCGGCGCTCGAGATGGTGATCAGCCCGGTGTTCGACCGCATCGCCAGCACGCTGGTCGATTCCTTCGTCAAGCGGGCGGAGCAGGTGCATGGACCCCGCTGAGCCTGCCGGCGAACTGGCGATCGAGGTGGCCTGGAGCCCGCGTGCCGGCGAGGTGAGGGTGGTGGCGCTGCGCCTGCCGCCCGGGGCCACGGTGCACGATGCCTTGCGCCGCAGCGGCGCGCTCGAGGCCGGGTCGGGGATGGACCTGTCCAGCTGCCGTGTCGGCACCTGGGGGCACCTGAGGGAGTTGACCGACCCGCTGCGCGACCGCGACCGGGTCGAGATCTGGCGCGGGCTGCGCGTCGATCCGAAGGAGGCGCGGCGGCAGCGCTCGCAGCGTCAGGTGCGCTCGCGCTGAGCCGGGCTCACTTGCAGTCGGAGGTGATGATCTCGCGGGTGCGCCGCGATTCCTCGGCACGTGCCTTGTCGTCGAGGATCTCGCGCTCGCCCTTGTCGTTGACGCGGGCCATGCGCATGCCGTCGTCGAGGGCGCGCTGCTGCGCCTTGGCGCGGCTGCAGTTCTCGGCACGCGCGGCGGCCTGCTTGTCTTCCTCGGCCTTGCGCTTGGCCGCTTCGTCCTGTTCGGCCTTGCGGCGCTTGGCTTCCAGCTCGGGATCGGTGGTGCGCGGGCCGCTCGCGGGGGCCGAAGCCGCTGCGGCCGCCTGGGTCGTGCCCTGCATCGGCGCGCGGCGCCCGGCGCCGGCGGGGCGCTGCAGGATGTCCTGCTCGGCCACCGTGGCCGGCGGCGGGATGTCGCTGTACTGCACGTGACCCTTGCCATCGCGCCACTTCCACTGGGCCAGCGCGGAGCTGTTCAGGCCGATCGACAGGAGGGCGAGCAGGGCGCAGGCACCCAGCTTGGCTGGCGTGCTGGAAGGTAGAAATTGCATGGCCGAAAGTGTAGTCGCCGGGACATGTGAGCAGGCGCGGTGCACTGTCACCTTTTGTACGCCGGTGCCCGCCTGCACGACGAGGGCCGTGAAGAATTACCGCTTTGGCGCCGCACCGGCTTCGGGGCCTCGCCGAAGCCCTTGTCGGACGGGTGCGTGCGACCTCCGTATAATTCGCTTTTGCGTCAGGAGTTTTTCTCATGCGCCTTCTTGGCAAAGCGCTCACCTTCGACGATGTGTTGTTGGTGCCGGCCTTCTCCCAGGTATTGCCCCGCGACACCTCGCTCGCGACCCACCTCTCCCGCAACATCCGCCTGAACCTGCCCCTCGTCTCCGCGGCGATGGACACGGTCACGGAAGCCCGCCTCGCGATCGCGATCGCGCAAGAGGGCGGCATCGGGATCGTCCACAAGAACCTCTCGCCCAAGCAGCAGGCTGCCGAGGTGGCGCGCGTGAAGCGCTACGAATCGGGCGTGCTGCGCGACCCGATCACCATCTCGCCGGGCGTGCCGGTGCGCGACGTGATCAACCTGTCGCGCCAGCACGGCATCTCGGGTTTCCCGGTGCTGGAAGACGGCAAGGTGGTCGGCATCGTGACCGGCCGCGACCTGCGCTTCGAGACGCGCATGGACATTCCGGTGCGCGAGATCATGACGCCGCGCGAGCGACTGGTCACGGTGCGCGACGGCGCTTCGCTGGCCGACGCGAAGGCGCTGATGCACAAACACAAGCTGGAGCGCGTCGTCGTCGTCAACGATGCCTTCGAGCTGCGCGGCTTGTTTACCGTCAAGGACATCACCAAGCAGACCAACTTCCCGAACGCCGCGCGCGACTCGCACGGCAAGCTGCGCGTCGGTGCCGCGGTGGGCGTGGGCGAGGACACCGAGGAGCGCCTCGAGCTGCTGGTCAAGGCCGGCGTCGACGCGGTCGTCGTCGACACCGCGCACGGCCACAGCGCCGGCGTGCTCGACCGGGTGCGCTGGGTCAAGAAGAACTTCCCGCAGATCGACGTGATCGGCGGCAACATTGCCACCGGCGCGGCCGCGCTGGCGCTGGTCGARGCSGGYGCCGAYGSSGTCAAGGTSGGCATCGGSCCKGGCTCGATCTGCACCACSCGCATCGTYGCCGGTGTSGGCGTGCCGCAGATCACCGCGATCGACAACGTGGCCACCGCGCTCAAGGGCACCGGCGTGCCGCTGATCGCCGATGGCGGCGTGCGCTACTCGGGCGACATCGCCAAGGCCATCGCCGCCGGCGCCTGCACCGTCATGATGGGGGGCATGTTCGCCGGCACCGAAGAGGCGCCGGGCGAGATCGTGCTGTTCCAGGGCCGCAGCTACAAGAGCTACCGCGGCATGGGCTCGATCGGCGCGATGCAGCAGGGCTCGGCCGACCGCTATTTCCAGGACAACACCGGCGCCAACCCGAACGCCGACAAGCTGGTGCCCGAAGGCATCGAGGGCCGCGTGCCGTACAAGGGCTCGATGGTCAGCATCGTGTTCCAGATGGCCGGCGGCCTGCGGGCGTCGATGGGCTATTGCGGCTGCCCGACGATCGACGACATGCGCGAGCGCGCCGAGTTCGTCGAGATCACGTCGGCGGGTATCCGCGAGAGCCACGTGCACGACGTGCAGATCACGAAGGAAGCCCCCAACTACCGCATGGAGTGACGCCGGCCGCGCCGGCCGCGTCAGCGCCCTTGACCACGACGAGTTCCACGACCGAGCCTGTGCAGCCCGCTGCCGGACGCCCGGCGGCGATGCGTTTCATCCTGTTGACCGTGCTGATCGACATGGTGTCGATCGGGCTGATCGTGCCGGTGCTGCCGGCGCTGGTCGGCAGCTTCACGGCCAGCAAGGCCGAGCAGGCCTTCTGGTACGGCGCGGTGGCCTTCACCTTCGGCATCGCCAACTTCCTGTGCTCGCCGATCCTCGGCGCGCTGTCCGACCGCTACGGGCGCCGGCCGGTGCTGCTGCTGGGCTTCTGCGGTTTCGCGTTCAGCTTCTTCGCGACGGCGCTGGCGACGCAGCTGTGGGTGCTGGTCGCGGTGCGGCTGGTGAGCGGCGCGCTGCAGGCGAATGCGGCGGTGGCCAACGCCTATGTCGCCGACATCACCGCGCCGGAAGACCGCGGCCGCCGCTTCGGCCAGCTGGGCGCGATGTTCGGCCTGGGCTTCATCCTCGGCCCGGTGATGGGCGGGCTGCTGGGCGCGATCGACGTCCACCTGCCGTTCTTCGCCGCCGGCACGCTGGCGCTGGTGAACCTGGCCTACGGTTTCTTCGTGCTGCCCGAATCGCTGCCGGTGGAACGCCGCCGCACGATGACGATGCGCTCGCTGAACCCGGTGGCCGCGCTGGTGCAGCTGGGCCGGCTGAAGGGCGTCGGCGGGCTGATGGCCGTCAGCGCGCTGGCCACGCTGGCGCAGTTCGTGTTGCACACCTCGTGGGTGCTGTACACCGGGCTGCGCTTCGGCTGGGGCCCGAAGGAGAACGGCTGGTCGCTGTTCGCCGTCGGCATCGCGTCGGCCATCGTGCAGGGCTTCCTGCTGCAGCGGCTGCTCAAGCGCTTCGGTGCGACGCGGCTGGCCACCCTTGGCCTGGTGTCCAGCGCCATCGCCAACCTGGCGTGGGCGCTGGCCACCGAAGGCTGGGTCATGTATGCGGTGATCGCCTGCAACGTGTTCGGCTTCACCGTCGCCGCGGCGATCCAGAGCATCGTGTCGAACGCTGCCGATCCGCGCACGCAAGGGCAGACCATGGGCGCGATGGCCGCGCTGACCAGCCTGACGGCGGTGCTCGCGCCCATCGTCGGTGCCCCGCTGCTGGGGCTGGTGTCGCACCTGCCGGCCTCCGACTGGCGCGTCGGCGCGCCGTTCTACTTCTGCGCGGCGATGCTGGCCCTGGCCACCGTGATCGCGCGGCGTCATTTCTCCCGCCAATCCACCCCGACCGAGCCTGTCGCCGCAAGCGCGGGCTGAGACCATGCACGACAAGATCCTCATCCTCGATTTCGGCTCCCAGGTGACCCAGCTGATCGCGCGCCGCGTGCGCGAGGCGCACGTCTACTGCGAGATCCATCCGAACGACGTCGGCGACGCCTTCATCCGCGAGTTCGCGCCCAAGGGCATCATCCTGTCCGGCAGCCACGCCAGCACATACGAAGAGCACGAGCTGCGCGCGCCGCAGGCGGTGTGGGACCTGGGCGTGCCGGTACTGGGCATCTGCTACGGCATGTTCACGATGGCGGTGCAGCAGGGCGGGCAGGTCGAGGCCAGCACGCACCGCGAGTTCGGCTATGCCGAGGTGCGGGCGCACGGCCACACGCCGCTGCTGAACGGGCTGGAGGACTTCAAGACGCCCGAAGGCCACGGCATGCTGAAGGTCTGGATGAGCCACGGCGACAAGGTCACCGCGCTGCCGCCGGGCTTCAAGCTGATGGCGTCGACGCCGAGCTGCCCGATCGCCGGCATGGCCGACGAGTCGCGCGGCTACTACGGCGTGCAGTTCCACCCGGAGGTGACGCACACKGTGAAGGGGCGCGAGCTGCTGAACCGTTTCGTGCTCGACATCGCGAAGGCCAAGCCCGATTGGGTGATGGGCGATTACATCGCCGAGGCGGTGGCGCGCATCCGCGAGCAGGTGGGCAACGAAGAGGTGATCCTCGGGCTGTCGGGCGGTGTCGATTCGAGCGTCGCGGCGGCGCTGATCCACCGCGCGATCGGCGACCAGCTGACCTGCGTGTTCGTCGACCATGGCCTGTTGCGGCTGGACGAAGGCCGCATGGTGATGGACATGTTCGCCGGGCGCCTGCATGCGAAGGTGATCCACGTCGATGCGAGCGACCAGTTCCTCGGCCACCTGAAGGGCGTGAGCGACCCGGAGGCCAAGCGCAAGATCATCGGCCGCGAGTTCGTCGAGGTGTTCCAGGCCGAGGCGAAGAAGCTGAAGTCGGCCAAGTGGCTGGCGCAGGGCACGATCTACCCGGACGTGATCGAGAGCGGCGGCGCCAAGACGAAGAAGGCGGTGACGATCAAGAGCCACCACAACGTCGGCGGGCTGCCCGAGACGCTGGGGCTGAAGCTGCTGGAGCCGCTGCGCGAGCTGTTCAAGGACGAGGTGCGCGAGCTGGGCGTGGCGCTCGGCCTGCCGCCGGAGATGGTGTACCGCCACCCGTTCCCGGGCCCGGGCCTGGGCGTGCGCATCCTGGGCGAGGTGAAGAAGGAGTTCGCCGACCTGCTGCGCCGCGCCGACGCGATCTTCATCGAGGAACTGCGCAACACGCGCGACGCCGCGACCGGCAAGACCTGGTACGAACTGACCAGCCAGGCCTTCACGGTGTTCCTGCCGGTCAAGAGCGTCGGCGTGATGGGCGATGGCCGCACCTACGACTACGTGGTGGCGCTGCGCGCGGTGCAGACCAGCGATTTCATGACCGCCGACTGGGCCGAGCTGCCGTACAGCCTGCTGAAGAAGGTGTCGGGGCGCATCATCAACGAGGTGCGCGGGATCAACCGGGTCACGTACGACGTGTCGAGCAAGCCGCCGGCGACGATCGAGTGGGAGTGAGTCAACATCGTTCCACGGTGTTTCAGAGCATCCCAAGACAACCCGATTTCGCTGCAGGGACAAGGACTTAGCGTCCCACGACGTCCCATCGAATCCAGAGACGTCCCAGGCGTCCTGACGGTTGACCTGACGGTATCCGAGCACCTAGGCTGGCAGACCTGCGGCGATACCGTCAGCCCCCATGACGGTATCCGGTTCTGCGACCAAGGACGGATCGGAGATCTCATGGACACCTCGGTGGATCGGGCTCGCGTTGGGCTGGCCAGCGCGAAGACGCGTCACGGATTGACAGAAGCCAAGCTGCGAGAGCTACAGCCTGGCGAGCGGGTGTACAAGGTCAGCGACGGAGGCAACGGTCTCTACGTCGTCGTCTCGCCCAGCGGGAGCCGGTCCTTCCGCTACGACTATCGGCTGAGCGGCCGACGCGAGACGTTGACCATCGGACGCCATGAGCCGGTTGCGCGTCATGCCCAGCGATCTCACCTTGCCTATGGCATGGATGTGACCCTGGAGGAGGCGCGCCTGCTGCTGGCTCGGGCTCGTGTCGATGTCAGCTCCGGGCGGTCGCCCGCCCGAGCCAAGGTCGAGCAGCGCAGCGAAGTCGCCGACGCCATGAGCTTCGGGCGGTGGGCGACGCGGTATTTCGAGTTCAAGTCCGACGCCAAGAGTGGTGCCGAGCGACTGGCCGACAGCACGCTGTCATTGCGGCGTTCGATCTACAACCGCATCCTGGCCGGCCCGTTCGGGAAGCTGAACCTCGATGAAATCAAACCGGTCGCGCTGGGTGAGTTGCTCGACCGCGTCAAGACTGAACGAGGGCCTGGTCCGGCCGTGCACGCCAGGGAACTGGTGTTGCAGGTCTATCGGTTCGCCAATGGCAAGGGCGTCGATATCGCCAATCCGGCTGAAGCGCTCGCGCGGAAGGCCTACGCGACGTTTGTCCCGCGCGAGCGCAACCTGAGCCGCCATGAAATCAAGACGTTGCTCGACGGACTGGAGAAGACTGGCACCGCCCCGACACTGCGGCTGGCTGTCAGGTTCTTGCTGCTGACCGGTGTTCGCAAAGGTGAGTTCATCGGGGCCACCTGGACGGAAGTGGACTGGGAGCGGGCGCAGTGGCTGATCCCTGCCGAGCGAATGAAGGCAGGCAAGCTGCACACGGTATACCTGGCCGAGCAGGCCCAGGACATCCTGACAACGCTTCGAACCTGCTTCCCGTCGAGCAGATTCGTCCACCCCAGCCGTTATGACTCCGCCGAGCCGATCAGCCAGGCCACGCTGAACCGGACGATCGCCGCGGCGGTGGACCGGATCAACGAGGATCGAACACCGGATCAGGAGCCGTTTCTGCCGGTCTCCGTCCACGACCTGCGCCGAACGTTCTCGTCACGGCTCAACGATGCCCTCTTTCCGGAGGCCTTGATCGAAGCCTGTTTGGCCCACCAGAAGAAGGACCAAGTTGCCGCAGCCTACAACCATGCGCGCTTGTCTGGGCCAAGGCGGGTTCTCATGCAAGTGTGGGCGGACATGCTGGACTGCTGGATGCGTGGCGAAACTGCCAGGGAGGTCATCGTCCGGGGCAAGGCGAAGATCGATGCGGCTGCGCACGACGCAGAAGGTATGAACCTGTAGGGCGAAGCCTTCGGCCTTACGACATTTCGTGATGCCTTCGGCGTCTTCCTACCGCCGAGATGCTGGGTTCAGGTTCGCGCAGGATCGCATGGCGTCGGCGATCAGGGTTCCCTTGGGCGCGTAGACGGGCGCCAGGCCTCGACTCGCCGACTAGCGGGTCGCGAAGCGGTGCGTCGTGATGTGAGGGGGTCCTGTCTAAAGGTTGGATTGCGAGTCGGTCGTGGGGCTCGCGTGCCTGTCGTTCGCGGCCCAGACGCTAGGATGGCTGACAACATGACGGGTACACCGGGTGGTCCATCGGGGAGGAACTACTACGACGAGCTGTTCGCGCGCTTGTCGGCCCGTTCGTCTGTCTCATTTGCGGTCGAATCGGCGGCTGAGGCCTACCTCGACGGCAAACCGCAGTTGCTTCGCAAGAAGAGAGCCACGAGGAGAGAACGCGACAGCCTGTTCTGGTCAAGCCGCCCCGTGATCGAGTGCCCGCCAGCGTCGTGGAACTCCGAGGTGATGGTGCTCGCGCTGGCGCGCTACCTCGGGCAAGAGCCGGTTGTTGCCATGGGGCTGATCTCCCGGGTTGCGCAGGTCGCGCCTGCCACCTTGATCCGTGCGGTCAGGTACTCGGGCCTGGCCCTGAACCAGCACGCGCCGCGCCGCACGGAACTGGAAGAGGCCGCTGTCGGACAGGCGGAGGTGCTTGAGCTGTGCCGCGTGCTCACGATCTTCGATCTGGCCTATCGAGACCGTGTGGCTGCATTGAACATGCAGAAAGCGTTGCTGGCTGGGTTGTCGGCCTTCGACCTTCTGATCTATGCCAGCTTCTACGCCTTCGAGCGTCTGGTGCCGAGGGACTTCGAGACCAGGACTCCAGCGCCGGCCACCGGTACTGACCCTCAGGTCGCCTGGGACGCGATCAACGATCTGCTGGCGTGGAAGCTGGAAGGCGCTGAGGTGTCGTCGCTGAAGCTGACGGATGCCGACATCGGCCGATCGGTGGCGACTCATCTTCGCCCCATCCTGTTTGACACCAGCCATAGCGCCGCTGCGGTGCTGCTTCACCGATTGAGTGTCTTTCACGATCTGGTGGCAGCTCAGATCGAGTTGAACGAGTTCGTGGACAGGTCTGCGCATGCGTTCAGCTACGACGACAGCATCAGGTTTGTGCGGCAGGGTGACCGCCTGGAGATCGTGGAAGTGGACCCTGCGGCACGGAGTGCCTGGCAGCGAGATGGCCGGAAACTTGAACGGCTGCACGGCTACTGGTTTCATCGCGCGGTGGATGCCTTCGTCGCCCATGTTGCGGCCGATCCGGCCCGATGGGCGATCGGTCGTCCGGAGAATGCGGACGCCAACCGGCTGGCGTGGGTTCGGGCCCTGCAGGCGCAGTTTCGTTTGCGTGAGGTCTACGGTGTTGCCGACGTCGTGGCGACGGATGCCGGCGAGCAGGTCGATCTCTTCCAGGCGCTGCTGTCGCTGAACCTGATGTCGGCGTTCTTCCTGGGTGACTTCCTGGCCGCGTTCGCGACTCGCCTGGATGCCACGGCTGGGTGGATTGGGGCGTTGCAGCGGTTGGCGATCGACGGCTTGCGGGAAGGCCTGCAGAACCGGCTGCCGCTCACCTGGTCCGGTCGAGACGCGAAGGTGGTCAACATCACGGGGTGGACCGTGACGGCAGCCCAGCCGCGAGGTGATGCCAGGATGGCCTCTGCGATCCTGGACTTCTGGACATACGATCTTGTCGCGATGTCAGCCCAATTCAAGGGCGATGCGCCGGGTCTGAGGCCGCACTTCTACGAACGTCCGGTGCTGAAGTTCGGGGCGACATTGGTTCAGTTGCCGTGGATCGTCGGCATGCAGAGCAACAGCACTGCGGCGATCAACAACTTGCGTCGGCTTGGCGCGCGACGTGGTCAGGCCCGCGAGGAGACGCAACGGATCGAAGCCGCGCTGGCCCGATTGCTCGAATCTCGCGGGTTTACGACCTTGCTCAACTGGAAGCCACCGCGGGACGAAGACGATCCTGGCGAAGTGGACGTGATCGCGACGCTCGGTCAGCATCTCTTCGTCCTGGAGGTGAAGTCAACGTTCCTGCGCCGCTCGCAGCAGGAAGCCTGGCTCCATGCCAGCGGCACCTTGCGCAAGGCGGGTGGTCAACTTCAGCGCAAGCTCGATGCGGTGTCGCGGGCCATCGGTTCGGACCTCGGGTTCCGCGCCTCGCTCGGCTTGACCAAGCCTCCGTTGCCGCAGCACCAGCATGGCTGGATCGTCGACACTTGTATCGAGTGCGACCACCAGCGCTTTGCCGGTTTTCTGAAGGTCTCGATCGAGGAAGTGTTGATCGCGCTTCGAGACGACCGCCACCTGCTGAACGATCCTGAGGGCCTGCTGTCTGGGACCTGCGGCGCAGACAAGTCCGCTGAGGACGATTCGCGCCCGGGCGAATGGACGCTTTATCCAGAGGGCTTCAGCGTCGAGCGCTTCATTGAGGTGATCGAGACCGAGGCTGTCTGGGACGAGATCTGCGTGGGCACCGCTGAGTGAGCCGCCTGAGGCGGGCAGGGCGCTGCCGTTCCCTCCCTCGATTTCAAGAATCTTCGTCGTCGCTGCTCACGATCGGGCTAAGAAGCGTGTCCCGTCCCGGCGAGTAGCGGTAGCCCTGCGCCTTGAGATCGAGGACTTCCTGCTCGGGCCAACCCTTCTTGACGAACCGGGCGACGACTTCGTCGGTGATGTCCACGACGTCCCACTGGCCGATCACGTCGGTGATCTTGGAGACGGTCGACTTGGCATTATCGAGCAGCTTGCGGACGTCCTCGATGGGGTAGCCGCCCACGGCGCGCTCGCCGATTTCCGGGTGTCCCGTGTCGACCCGAAAGAAATCGCCAAGCAGCTCGTATTCACCATCCCACTCGACCTCGATGCGGTCCGGCTCGTCCCGCAGGGTGATCGGCTGCCGCTTGCCTTGCCAGACCAGGCACATGGCCAGATGCTCGTTGGGCTCGAGCAGCCAAGCGTCGCCGATGCCGGTCGAGAAGAGCGCGAACGGCGGACACGCGGGGCCGTCCTTGGTGACGACGCCTTTCGCCTCGCCTCGCAACTCCGCGCCGATGATCGACTCGCACTCGTCGCGGATCGAGCGCACCTGGGCGACCGCATGGGCGTTCTCGTTGCATTTGACGACGTGGTGCCAGTGATCGTAGCCGGCTTGCTTGGCGACGCGATTTAGCAGCTCGGCGTGCTTCCCGGCGCCGGAGCGTTGGAGCTTCTTGGCTTGCTTCTTGAGGCGCTCGACGGTTTCGTCGGGCGTGGGGATGTAGCGCATGACAGATTCCTTCTGTATGCGAATCGCAGGTGCCCACTGCCTAGACTCGCCTACAAAGGGAATCAGGGATGGAAGTTGGTTGAGGGCCGTCCCGCGAGGGTTTGCCGTGGTGGGCAGCAGGCGCCGACATGCGCCGGAATGGACTTTAGCCCAGCGGCGGCCCGGCGGTCAACGCCGCCGCATCTGGCCTAAGGGAGCGCTCCGGCGAGGAACGGGGAGGGCCGTTGGCGCCGAACGTCGCCCCAAGGCATGACGCGCGTCACGGGCGTCGCGCCGAGCACGCGGTCGCCCATCGCGGCGAGGAAGCGCCTCGGGTAGAGCTACTCCGGGGTGTCGTCGAGACGAATCTTGACCTTCGGCAGCCGGCCGATCGCCTTCTCGACGTCGCCGTCGTCCGCCGGCACGACCCCAGCCTGCGGCTCGACGCCGGGCCCCTCGGGGATGACTGTTCCCCAGGGAGGCGAGTGTCCGGAACGGAGGCCATGAGCTGGCGTTCGCCAGCGGCAGCCTTAGGGTTGTCCACCTGACAGCGTCGGATCTCGCTACGCGCTATCAATGAGATTGCCGGCATAGCGATGCTTCCATCAGCGGCAAGAGTAATCAATCTTCATCGCACAGTTTCTTCATGTCCGGGACAACTGCAGCTCTTTGAACTCTTCACCAAGGAAGCGAAACTTGTGGCGGAACAGGCCTGCGAGCTTGGTATCCGCTGTTGCGAAAAAAATCTGACGAGACCCGTTGATCGCCAGGTGGCGCAGATGATCGAGGAATGAGAGGACGTTGATGTCGTCGACGTGCGCCACCGGATCATCGAAGAGCAACACTGGAGGGCCTGAGCGGAGGCGGCCGTTCATGGCCAAGAAAAGCGAAAGCGCGAATGCGGCGCGCTGTCCGGTACTCATCTGATCGAGTTCGACCTTGGCACCCGTTTGGCGGCGAACGATAGCCAGCGTGCCGCGCTCGGCGCTCAGTTCGAACTCATTGGGCATGTGTATGCTGGCGAACGTGCGCGCAATCTCTTGCGCATTCTCGGCAAGGATTTGATTGGTCAGTTCTCCGCCCGAGCTTTGCTGCGTCAGCGTCTCCAAAACACGCTCGGCATCAATTAGGTGCCTGATCTTCGTATCGCTGGCCCCGACCTTCGTGGTGAGGTCTGCGACCGCCTTGGTTTCCTTGTCAAGAGCTGCATCGTTGGTGCTTTCCTGCGCGATAGCTGTGGCGACTCTCGCAACGAGTTGCTGAGTAGTGGAAAGATTGACAGCGATTTCGTCGGCTGTTACGTCAGCACCGATCATCAGAATCGATGTCAGAATCTGACGAGCGCCTAGTGCGGTTTCCATGTCGGAAACCTGCTTGGTGACTACTCTTGCAAGCGCTTCGGCGCTGCTTGGAAGATCGATCGACAGGCGCGCGACCAGAGCTTCGCACTCTTGCTGTACTTCACTTGATTCCTGCAGGGCGTTCTTGGATGCCTCTTGCGAAGCAGAGAGTGCTTCTTTGTTGTTCGCTTGCATGGCCTGCAACTCATCGAGAGATTGCAGCTCAGGCAGTCCGGCTGCTAGCAACCTCTTGGACAGGTCTTCGGAAGAAAGCCCGTCGGCCTGTAGTTGTTGGATCTGACTTTGTGCCGCGTCAAGACTCGTGCGGTCGCGTTCGAACAAGGCCCTTTCCTGGCCGATCTGCGCGAGTGCCTCGCGGACCGTTGTTGATAGGGCACTGTCCCCCATAAACGCCCGCATGGGCTCCAGTGTCGACTGTGCCGAGCGAACGCTGACCAATGCGTCGTCCACCCCAGCGATATCCGCTTGAAGCAGAGCCGCTTGCTCGGAAGTGCTGCCGTCGACATCGGCCATCATCCGGACGAGCAACTGGCCGCTTTCGAACTCAGTGTGGCAAACGGGGCAGTGATCGGGATTGGGAACACGCTGCAAGATGTCTTGGGCTGTAGCGCGTAGACGCTGTGTGAGAACCGTCAGGCTGCTCTGCGTCCTTTCCAGTGCCTGAAGAGACGACCGGCCTGTGATGAGCCGGCGTTGTAGTTCTTCCGCACGCGCCTCGACAGAAGAAACGGCCGCCTCGATACGTTGGTCTAGCAGATGCTCGACGGTGTTCTCGTTCACGTTGTTTGCGACAAGCGCAAGCCTCGCTGCACGTGCGCGGAAACTATCCTGGCAGTCCCGTACCTGCTTGGCGAGCCGCGCAAAGTCCGTGCGCGCGTAGGGCAGCAGCGCATCGACCGCCGAAATCCGGTCTGCCGCCGCCTGCACGGCGCGCTGTGTTTTGGACTGCTCCATTTTGGCGGCCTTGGCTCGCTCATCCAGTGCAGTCGCCTTCCCTGCTTCCTCGTTCAGATTCGCCAAGAGCCGCAGCGCGCTTTGCGGATCGCTGTGCAGCACATTGACCGAGGAATGGCGAAGGAGTTCGGTTGCTGAGACCGCTTCTTGAAGGCTCTCGCGCAGCGAAGGGATGCTGCCTTTTTCTTCCGGCGGCTGTAGCCACCCCAACTGCTTCAACGCGGCAAGCAGTTCAAGGAACAGACTGTCCGAGAGCTTCGGTGCGCTCTTGATGGTACCGACACGGCCCTCGGCGGCCAGCTTCAGCTGCTTATGGGTCGCGTTGTCGCGGCGGAGATTCTTCAGCTCGTCGCGTACTTGATCGACAACGCGACGGAGCCGATCTGCCAAGTTTTCAGCCGCTGCTCCGAGCACGAGGCGGGTTACGTCGGCGCCTATTTGGTCCGAACTTGCTGATA